>JBDLQR010000464.1:0-3746 GCA_039800485.1 Pseudomonadota bacterium | reverse complement strand
ATGAGCAACTCGATGATTCGTGCGTAATCGGCAAGAACATCGGCCGGCCAGGATTCTATTTCTGCCAGTACTCGCGGATGGAAGTATTGGACCTCGAAAGCCATGTCTGAAAGTTAGCGATTTTGCTAACTCAGGGCAAGCGCCATGCCGCGCCGGGGACTTTTCCAGAGGCGCTTCAGCAAGTTCGGCATCGGCTTCGGCGAGGTGACGCTCTTCTTCCGCAAGGCGGAGTAGGAAACCGCGTCAGCAAGGTCATTCACATCAGCGCGGGTACCGCGCGGGGAACGTCAGGCAATGCGGATGGGGCGGGTTGCCCCGCCCCTTCCCGGGCATGCCGAGTAGCGGTGTCTCAGCTCTGACGCTGGGCGCGGCGACGCGCCGCGAAGGTGCCCATCAGGCCGGCGCACACCAAGGCAAGCGCGCCCGGCTCCGGCACACTGCCACCCGATCCGTAATACTGAGCGAAATCCGCCTCAGAGGAGACAGCCGGGTCATTTTTGGCGAGATAACCATATATAAAGGGGCCAGAGAGCACCTGTCCGTTGTTTTCAGCATTGGACCATAGGTCATCCCATGCTGGTTGAAAGTTGTCCGCGAAAGAATCAGAGAACAGCACCGAGTAGCCGGTTTCCGGTGCTATTTCGTTGAAATACTGGTTCTGGGGTTCACATCCCAGACCGCCGCAGGAAAAACCCATCGCGGAGGAACCCGTGCTCCGGGGCCCGACGAAACCCGCTATCCAGTCAGTAATCGAGCCAGAGGCATCGGTGCCTAGAAAAATCCCACTCCAGCCGGTGGAAGAGTCGAAAGTCCCGTTGCCGCTGGCGCGGCCGTCATCGAATGTCCAACTGAGGGTGGTCAACAGGTCGGTAAGGCCAAAGGCGATGCCCGGAGCCAGCGGCGCCGCGAGCGTCATGCTCCAGGTCATGAACTCGCTGTTTGTATAGCTGCCTGTCACGTTCGCGCTATCTGCCAACACGCTGTAGTTGGCAGCGGTGTAGGTGTAGGTGTTCCCACTCTGCACCCAACCGGCCTCCGCCACGGGGGCGGCAAGGCTGGCGGCCAACAAGGCAAGCGTGGCGCCTCTGGTGAGGAAGGAGGACTTGTTCTTGGTGTTTTTCATCTGGACTCCCGATGTCCGCTGATTCTGATTGTTGATGGGCTGATGCCCACCGGGCAGTGCGCGTCCCTTCATGCGCACCATGCATTCGCACCCGACCCTCGAAGACTCCCTCCTCCAGTGGCGTGTGCTTTACACGAATTCTCGCAAAGTCTGCGCCACATCAGGCCGCAAACAGTTTGGCAGAGCCAGCAGAACACCATTCATGCGCGATGCGCCTGCAAACTTCGGCGGTAACTGGCAAAAATGTGAACTTGGTCACATTCATAGAGCCCCGGGCCTCTTCTGGCACCACGTAGTCCCGGTTTTCCCCTCGTCCCGCACCCCGCTCCCTGTAAAAATCCCTGACAAAGTCCGCTCATTTTCACAGGGGTTTGTAAAATTTCCTGACCGCGTGAAAGCACGCCGGCCCCTGACATTCCCCGGTGGATGTCGGGCTCCTCAACAAGTACCCGATGCCCGCTTCAAGCACCGGCGCCTGCTGGTCGCTAAGCGTTCACAAGACAAGTCACTTCCTCACACCATCACCCGGTTTGTTTGTTGTCAGCTCAGTTCGATCAAGGAATTTTCGTGATGCCGCGCAAGCGCCCCTCCCCCCCCAAAGTTGTCGCTGTCACCCTGGGCGCAGTCGCCCTGCTGGTGCTCTGCCTGCTGGCCTATGCGACCTGGCGGTCTGCCGCTGCCCCGTCAGCAGCAGATCTCGCGCGCGCAGCTGAAGAGGCGCTTGCTGAGCGAGATTTCCGCGCGGCGGTCATCCAGTACAAGGCCGCCGTGCAGGCCGCCCCGGACGATCCCGAGTTGCGCTTGGCACTGGGCCGACTGCACCTTCAGCTCAGGCAATTTGCCGACGCCCTGAACCACCTGCGGCTCGCCCGCCCCTTGGGCGATGCACAGCCGGAGATTGTGCTCGATCTGGCGCGCGTACAGGTGGAGCTCGGTAAATTCGAAGACGCGGGCCGCACGCTCGCGGACTATCGCGGCGAGGACGCGGGCACCGCAGCGGGCCTGCAAGCCCGGGTTCGGCATGCCCTGGGCCAAACGGCGGAAGCCAAGGCACTGCTGGAGGCACAACGCGCAAAAACGCCGCAATCGATGGAAATCAACCTCACCGAGGCGCGCATGGCGCTGGCACAAACAGACCTGCGCGGCGCCCTCGACGCGCTCAGCCGCGCGCTGGAGGCAGATCCCGAGCATGCCGAGGCGCAAACCCTGATGGGAATGGTGCGGCTGCAAGAGGGTGATACAAGCCTCGCGGCCGCGCACTTCAAGGCGGCCGCGGCGCAGGCCGCCAACCCGCTGGAAGCCTTGACGGGCCTTGCTGAAGCGCAGCTGATGCAGCGCCAACACCAGCCTGCACGAGAGACGATAGCCCTGATTGCCGAACAGGCGCCCAAGGCGCCCATGCTGCCCTATCTGCGCGGCTGGCTGGCATGGTCCAAGGGCAACTGGGCGCATGCCGAGCCGGAGCTGCAGAGGGCTCTCAAGGTGATGAAGACCCATCCACGCCTGTTGCTCATGCTGGCGGACAGTACCTTGCGGCAGGACAAGCTCAACCAGGCCGAGGAATACCTGAAAACCCTCGAGGCGCTCGCGCCCGGACTTCCGGCAGGTCGGCAACTTCTGGGCCGGGTCCAGCTCAAGCAGAAGCGCGCGCTGGAGGCCATCGCAACCTTGACACCCCTGGCGGCTGCCAAACCGGTGGATGTTTCCACTCTGGTGATGCTGAGCCAAGCCCATCGGCTCGCAGGCCACAAGGACAAGTCGCAAGCCTATCTGCAACAGGCGGTGAACCTCACACCGGATGGCCCGCAATCCTCGCTTCTGAGCGCAGTGTCGGATCTGGAAGCCGGGCGACTGGAGCAAGGCATCGCCGGGCTGCAGGCACTGCGCGAAGGTGAGTTGGCGGTGCCCTCCACACGCGCACTCGTCATGGCTCAGACAGAACAGGGCGAGCCGGAACTCGCTCTGGAATCCGCGCGCGCTCTGGTGGAACTTGCACCTGAAGACGCGGCCTCGCACCACCTGCTGGGATCACTGCTGCTGCGCACGGGCGACGAAGCGGCAGCGCGCAAGGCGTTTGCACGTGCCCTGGAATTGACCCCCGACTACGCCCCCACGCAGACGAGCCTCGCCTTGCTCGCGCTCGCCAAGAATGAGCCAGCGGCAGCAGAGACATTGCTGCGCAAGGCCTTGGCCCAGGACGCACGCTACGAGCCGGCTGCCGTGGCTTTGGGTGTGCTGCTTGCGCGCAGCGGCAGAGGGGCGGAAGCCGATGCTGTGCTTGATACCGCGATTGCCGCGCAACCCCAGGCTGGCGCGCCCCGCTGGCTACGTGCCGAGCGCTATCTGCAGCAAGGCGATCGCGACAAGGGACTCGCGCTCGCACGCAAGGCTTTTGAGCTCGCGCCCGACGTGCCCGCCAACCAGCTGCGCTGGGGCATCTTTCTGCTGGCCGCGGGTTCCGGCGTGCAGGCCGTGGAGGTGTTGAAGGCACTGGTGGATGACGACCCGGAAGCCTCCCTGGCACGAGCTGCTCTCGCCCGGGCGGCGCAGGCCACCGGACAGTGGCCTCTGGCACGCACACAATATGAAGCGCTGTTGGCACAGGTTCCGGATCACGCCCCGA
>JBDLQR010000463.1:0-34151 GCA_039800485.1 Pseudomonadota bacterium | reverse complement strand
CTCATCATCGTCTCCCTCAACCTGGCGGCGATTCAGATCCGCAATCGCCTGCGCGAGAAATACCATGCCGCAGACAACTGACAACGTGAGCCCTCTGCATGATGCCAGCCATCCGGCCACCCTCACGCATGGCGTGGATTTCCGTTCCGCGCATGTGCATCACGAGGAGCACGCCACACAGCCGGACAGGGAGTGCCTGCGGGTAGAGGGTCTGTCGCTCTACTACGGTGACAAGCGCGCGCTCAACAGCGTGAGCATGGCAATCCCGGAGAAACGCGTCACAGCCTTCATCGGGCCGAGTGGCTGTGGCAAGTCCACCCTGCTGCGATGCTTCAACCGGATGAACGAGCTGATTTCCAATGTGCGCATCGACGGCAGCATCAAGCTCTACGGGAATGACATCTTCGACCCCAGGGTGAACGTGGCCAATCTGCGACGCCGGGTAGGCATGGTGTTCCAGAAGCCCAACCCGTTTCCCAAGTCTATTTACGAGAACGTCGCCTACGGGTTGCGCATCCAGGGCGTGAACAGTCGCCGGGTGCTCGACAAGGCGGTGGAGAATTCGCTCAAGGCCGCGGCGCTGTGGGACGAGGTCCGGGATCGCGTGCACGACAGTGCACTGGGCCTGTCGGGCGGCCAGCAGCAACGTCTGGTGATTGCCCGGGCCATTGCCATCGAGCCCGAGGTGCTGTTGCTGGACGAACCGGCGTCCGCGCTCGACCCCATCTCGACGCTCAAGATCGAGGAGCTCGTCTATGAGCTCAAGCAGAACTACACCATCGTCATCGTGACCCATAACATGCAGCAGGCAGCGCGGGTTTCCGATTACACGGCTTTCATGTACATGGGAGATCTGATCGAGTTCGGGGAGACGAAGAAACTCTTCACCACCCCCCGCCAGAAACAGACCGAGGATTACATCACCGGCCGTTACGGCTGAGCAGGAGGTTCACCGCCATGGTCATGTCCCGCACGCATCACATTTCCCAGCAGTTCGACAAGGAACTGGAGGACATCCGGTCCAAGGTCATGACCATGGGAGGGCTGGTGGAGGACTCCCTCAGCCAGGTGCTGGAAGCACTCGCCCGAACCGACATGGAGCTTGCCGAACGGATCGCCTCCAGCGATTACAAGGTGAACGAGATGGAGGTGGACATCGATGGCGAGTGCACCGCCATCCTGCTGCGGCGCCAGCCTGCAGCGGGCGATCTGCGTCTGGTGCTCGCGGTCAGCAAGATCATCACCGACCTCGAGCGCGTAGGCGACGAGGTCAAGAAAGTGGCCCGCATCGTTGCGCGCATTGCGACCAGTGGCGGACAGGACAACTACTACGTTGGCATCCTCGCCATGGGCCACCACGTGCGGCGCATGCTGCGCGCCGCGCTCGACGCCTTTGCGCGCATGGATTCCCATGCGGCGCTGGAAGTTGCCCAGGAAGACCCCGAGGTGGACAAGGAGCTGGAAGCCATCATGCGCCAGCTCATCACCTACATGATGGAAGACCCGCGCAGCATCCGTGGTGTGCTGGACGCAGTGCTCGCGGCACGTGCTTTCGAGCGTATCGGAGACCATGCCGACAACATCTGCGAGAGCGCAATCTTCCTGGTGGAGGGCAAGGACGTGCGCCATGTGGCGCTGGAAGATTTGCGCCAACAGCTCGCCAGAGGGCGTGAATAGCACGCAGATTGCGGGCAGAATGCGGCCTCACCTACCGGAGCAGCACCCCATGAGCAACGTGAAAATCCCCGAGAGCATGCCCAAATGGATGGCAGACCACATGCGTCGCTATCTGGAAACCAACGGCGCAGACGGCCATCTGTGGGACTCGACGCCGGTCGGCGGCCCGGGCCTGCTGCCCACCCTGTTGCTGACGACCAAGGGACGCAAGAGTGGCGAGCCGCAGACGCTGCCCCTGCTCTACGGTCCCACGGACAAGGGTTTTGTCATCATCGGTTCCAAGGGTGGCGCGCCCAAGCATCCCGGCTGGTACCTCAACCTGCAGGCGGACCCGCAGGTGCATGTCCAGGTGGCCGCGGAGCATCACGATTGCCGCGCGCGCCTGACCAGCGGCGAGGAACGCACCCGTCTCTGGGAACAGATGGCCAAGATGTACCCTCCCTTCGTCGACTATCAGGCCAAGACGGATCGCGAGATTCCGGTCATCGCGCTGGATCGGATCTGAGGAAGAGCGGGGCGAGCAGGGGGCGAGCCCTCCTGCTCAGCTGACTACCCGTGGAGTGGCCTGCGGCCGTCCCACCAGCCAGCCACAGGCGCAGGCGATGCTACCGACGACCATCGCCACCGCCAGGGCAGCGGTATAGGTGCCTTGATGGTCGAACAGATAACCCGCCAGCCACGGGCCGGACGCACTGCCCGTGGCGCTGGCGAGCAAACCGAGGCCGACGAGCGTGCCGAAGTGCGGCCCCGAAAAACGATCGCTCATCATCGCCGGCATGAGTGCGGCGGTAGCTGAATAGCCGAGTCCCAGCATCACTGCATAGGCGGGTATGCCCCACGCAGAGGAAGTGATCCCCACCAGATGGAGCGCGGCCACGCTCAGCACGAGCACCGCCACGAACGCGCAATACACGCGCTCACGCTTGAACCTGTCCGATAACCAGCCCCCGCCGATTTTGCCGAAAATGCTGGCGAAACCCACCAGACCTACCACGCTCGCCGCCTGCATGGCAGGGATGCCGTGGTCTACCAGAAATGCGACCTGGTGCACGTGCAGGGTCTGCGAGCAGTAGGTGCCGCAGAAGAAGGCCAGCAGCAGCAGCCAGAAAGCAGGGGTGCGCAGTGCTTGGGCGAGGGTGGGCCCGTGTGCATCCGCGGCGGCATTGCCAGGGCGCCGGCGCCGCGGGGGCTCATCGGTGTGGAACAGAAACAAGGCGGCGGGTATGACCCATAGAAAAGTCGCTACGGCCAGCCAGCGAAACGCGAGGCGCCAGCCCTGGAGATCGATGAGCCACTGGCAGACCGGAACGACCACCACCATGCCGACGCCAACGCCCGCGCTGATGATGCCGAGTGCAAGCCCCAGACGATGCGCGTAACGACGCTGCGCCATGACCACGGCGGGCACCCAGCCGCAGAGTGCGACACCCGCAGCAGTGAGCAGACCGAAGCTGAGATAGAGTTGCCAGGGCTCGCGGATGAGGCTGTCCGTATAGAGCGCGATGCTCAGCAACAGCCCGCCCAGGCCGACGAGGCTTGCGGGACGGAGCCGATCGCAGAGTACGCCGAGCAGCGGATTCAGCGCGCCCTGTACGAGCGCGAAGGTGGAGAAAGCGCCCGCCAGAACCGAGCGTTTCCAACCGAAGTCCTGCAACAGCGCAACAAGGAAAACGCTGTAGGCGTACCAGATGCCATAGGCCAGTGCGAGCGTGAGAGCGATCACGCCAAGATGGAGACCCGGATGCCTGGAAGTCATCCAGGCAGTATTGCAGATCCCTCCTTCAGCGGCGTCCTGGCGTGATCAATCCTTCAGGAGGAGGCTTTCTTGCGCACCTTGCTTGCGCTGCGCGTGGCTGGCCGCGCGGGAGGACGCTTGCCGGCGCTGGCCCGCGGTTTTCGTGCAGGCCCGGCCGTTTTGGCCGTGGGGTCTTCATCGATGCGCAAGGCCGTGAAGTGCCGGCGCAGGAATTTCCATTCCCCCTTTTCCTTCACGTAGGTGTCGGCGTAATGGCCTGCGCCCATGAAGCGCATGTTTTCCTTGCCACTGCGCAGGTCGAGGTAACAGCGACCGGTGGCCTCACGTCCCCCTGCGTATTCGATCACGTGATTATGGATGAAGGGGCGTGGCGCAATACCAAGGCCCTGTGCATAGAACTCCAGCAGCGCGGCATGACCCTTGGCTGAAGTTTCCTGATCGCCGATGCGGATCACGAACTCACCGTCCCGTGCGAAGAGCTTGACCAGTGCCGGGATGTCGTCCCGCCACACGCAGTCGCAGTAACGCAGCGGCAAATCACGGATGGCTTCGCGATCGAGAAGGTCCTGCAGGGTCTGTTTCTGTTTGCCCATGGTGGTCTGGCCTGTTCCGGGGATGAATCCGGACACTAGGCAATTCGTCTGCGGCAGGCAATGGATTACACTGCGCCAATCGTGAACCCACCCCGCCAGATTCATCTGATTCGTCATGCCGAGGCGGCCCAGCGCTGGACCGAGGCCAGTGATCCTGCCCTGAGTGATACGGGCGCAGGGCAGGCCCGTGGGCTGGCTGATGCCTGGCGAGAGGTACCGCCGCTCACGGTGCGCAGCAGTCCCCTGCGACGCGCCCGCGAGACTGCGGCGCCCTTGGCTGCCCTCTGGCAGCGCGAGATCGAGGTTGATGAGGCTTTCCGGGAGGTGCCGGGACCTGCCGATTTTGCAGCCAGACCTGCCTGGCTGGAGCACCTCATGGTTGCGCACTGGCGCGAACTGGATGGCGCCGTGATTGCCTGGCGCGACCGGCTCTGGCAGGCCCTGCAGGCCTTGCCTGAAGGCACCGTGGTCTTTACCCACTTCATGGTCATCAACGCCGTGATCAGTCTGCTGGAAGGTCATGAGCGTCTGGTGGTCTTCGAACCCGATTACTGCTCGGCCACTGTGCTCGCACCTGATGCCGGCGCGGTCCGACTCATCACCAAGGGAGAGAGCCGCGTCACCCGCGTGCTGTTGTGAACATGCTCGACAAGGAAACCCTGCTCGCCACCCATGCCCACCGCCATGTACCGCTGGAAGGCGCGTGCAATGTGCGCGACATGGGCGGATTGCCCACCGCCGACGGGCGGCGCACGCGCCCGGGCGTGCTGTATCGTTCGGATACGCTTGCGCATCTTTCGCCCGCGGATCACGCGCGGCTGCATGAGCTGGAACTGCGCGCGATAGTCGACCTGCGCTCGGAGGGAGAGCGGGCGCGGGCCCCGGACAGACTGCCGCAAAGCCTGCCGCTTGCGTTGCATAACCCGGGCTTCATCCCGCGTGGCAATGTGGAGATGTTCACCGCGATCAACGCCGGCGAGATGAGCGCGGAGGATGCGGCAGAGGCCATGATCGACCAGTACCGCAACCTCACCCTGGACCACTGTGCGGAATACCGCGCTTTCCTCTCAGCGCTGCTCGCGCCCGGGCAGCGGCCCCTGCTTTTTCACTGCGCGAGTGGCAAGGATCGTACGGGCATCGCGGCGGCTATCGTGCTGCTGGCACTGGATGTGCCGCGCGAGTGGGTCATCCAGGACTATGTGATTTCCAACTACCAGCGCCGGCCCATCGATCTGTTCACGCACGGGGCAGCCGGGCCCGCTGTGGAGCAGGTGATGGCAGCCGATCCTCGTTATATCGAAGCCGCACTCCACTCCATGGTGGAGGCCTTCGGCTCGGTCGATGCGTATTTGTCGGAGGCTGGTGCAGATCGCGAAGCGCGCCGACATCTGCGCGACGTCCTGCTGGACTGATTTGCACGTAAGGTCGGATGTCGCGCCTCCTGCTGCTGGTTCTGTCGCTGATTCTCGCCAAGCCGATGCTGGCTGAGGAGGCGCCGGAAGCCCGCTTCGCGCAGGCGGTGTCCGCGTTCGGGGCGAAGAACTACGCTCTCGCCGCAGGGATTCTGGAACCCTTGGTTGCTGCGTCACCCGACAACGATCGGTATGTGTACTGGCTGGGCAAGGCTTATGGCCGGCAGGCCGAACAGGCCGGCTGGTTTGAAGCCGTGCGGCTCGCGAAGCGCACCCGCAAGGCACTGGAAAAAGCGGTGACCCTGAATCCCCGGAATACGGAGGCGTTGCGCGACCTCGCGCAGTTCTACGACGAGGCGCCCGGCTTCCTCGGTGGCGATGCGGCCAAGGCTGCGCAGCTCCGCGCAGAGCTGGCAACGCTCGAAGTCCGGCCCGCGCCCTGAACCTGGCGCCTTTATGCACCGCCCGCGCTGCGGTACCTTAGCGCGCCTGTTCCCCGGATCCCTGCCACATGGAAGCCATCCCGCTCACTTTCAAACCCGGTGCCACCAGCGCCGCCCGTCCTGCGCGGGAACGCTTCGAGCGCGGCATGCTGCAGCAACGCTTGCGCCGGCTGGTGGGCAAGGCCATCGCTGACTACAACATGATCGAGGCTGGCGATCGCGTGATGGTGTGCCTCTCCGGTGGCAAGGACTCCTACACCCTGCTGGATTTGCTGCTGGCCCTGCAGAAAAAAGCGCCGGTGAGCTTTGAGCTCATCCCGGTGCATCTCGATCAGAAGCAGCCCGGCTATCCACCGGAAATCCTGCCCGCGTACCTGCGCGAAACAGGACTCGAGTTCCATATCCTGGAGCAGGATACCTACAGTGTGGTCCAGCGCGTGGTGCCGGAAGGCAAGACGACCTGCGGCCTGTGCTCCCGTCTGCGGCGCGGCATTCTCTACACCTTTGCGCGCAACCATGGCATCACCAAGATTGCGCTCGGTCATCACCGGGATGACATCGTGGAGACCCTGTTCCTGAACATGTTCTTCGGCTCGCGATTGAAGGCGATGCCGCCCAAGCTGCTGTCCGATGACGGCGACAACATCGTCATCCGGCCGCTCGCCTATTGCCGGGAGAGCGATATCACGCGCTACGCAGAGGCCCGCCAGTTTCCGATCATCCCCTGCAACCTGTGTGGCTCACAGGAGAATCTTCAGCGCAAACAGATCAAGCAGATGCTCGAAGCCTGGGAGCGCGCGAATCCGGGACGGGTGGAGAATGTGTTCCGCAGCCTGCAGAACGTGACGCCTTCGCATCTGGCAGACACCGGCATGTTCGATTTTGCGGGCCTGGGTGCGCGGGACGAAGCGCGTCCGAGTGCTGCGCAATGGCTGGTCGAGGGCAAGGCGTCGGAGTGAGCACCTGATCCACCCCGCGCACGGCGCGGGCTGGAAGGGCGAGGGAGGCTCCCCGCAAGGCAGCCTCCCCAGGGCCAGGTGCTACATGTGGAAGAAGCAGAGCTTGTTGCCGTCCGGGTCGCGGAAGTAACCGCCGTAGAAGGAATCCCCGCGCGGACCTGCCGCGCCCTCATCCTTGGCACCGAGCGCGATGGCCTTGGCGTAGAGCGCGTCCACTTTTTCCTTGCTGCCCGCAGCCAGCGCCACCATCACCCCATTGCCCTGGGATGCAGACCCTCCATCGAAAGGCTTGCACACCATCAGCATCGGGCCGTTGCCAGCCGCCCACACGGTGTAACGGTCAGACTCCATCACCCGCTTGGCCCCCATGTCCGCGAGCAAAGCATCGTAGAACTTGCTGGCGCGGGCCAGATCATTCGTCCCGAGCGTGACATAACCAATCATCGTTGTTACTCCCCTTGCGTTGGTATCGTGCGAGCTTCGATGCTAGGCGCTGACGGGGGCGGGCGTCCAGTCTGCAAGACGCCGGCTGCCGCTCATGAACCCAGCAGGCCTTTGAGACTGGCCAGGGTGGCCCGTGCGGCCGTGCGGTCGGTGGTCTTGCCGGCTTCACCATCAAAAACGAGATCTTCCTTGGGCAGTTCTTCAAGGAAGCGTGAGGGCTGGCACTCCTCCGTCTTGCCGTAGCGCTTGCGTGTGCGCGCCCAGGAGATCGTCAGCCTCTGCTGAGCTCGGGTGATTCCTACATAGGCCAGTCGGCGCTCTTCCTCGATGGTATCGCCGTCGATGCTGGAACGATGCGGCAGGATGTTTTCCTCGAAGCCGACCAGATACACCTGCGGAAACTCGAGGCCCTTGGCCGCATGCAGGGTCATGAGTGAGAGTGCATCACGATCCTCTTCATCGTCCTTGCGATCGAGCATGTCGATGAGGGTCAGCGCAGCTACCACATCACTCAGGCTGCGCTCGGGGTTCTGCTTGAGCAGGCGCGCGATCCAGTCCAGCAATTCGAAGACATTGTTCTTGCGGCGGGTGGCGTCCTCGGGCGTTTCGCTTGATTGCTCCAGCCAGTCCTCGTAACCCACATCGCTGATCACCTGCTTCGCAAGGTCCAGCGGTGAAAGCGTTTCGCTTTCCCGCTCGAAATGATCGAGCCAGTGGCCGAACTCCTGCAGGAGCCTGGCCACGCGCGGTGTGGCACGTGAGTTGAGCGCCGCAGTGCCGAGCGTTTCACGCAGTGAGCGTTGCAGTTCGGACGCCACTTGCACGACCACCTCGACGGTAGCGGCACCCAGTCCCCGCCGTGGCGTATTGATGATCCTGAGCAGGGCGGTGTCATCCCCGGGGTTCGCGATAGCGCGCAGATAGCACAGCACATCCTTCACTTCGGATGCATCAAAGAAGGATCGGCTGCCGGAGATGACGTATGGAATCCCCCGCTCGCGCAGGGCGCTCTCAAAGACCCGCGCCTGGTGGTTGCTGCGGAAGAGGATGGCGAAGTCGCGGAAGGGTATGCTGTGGAGCACCCGTTGATGATTGATATGGTTGACGACGAGCTCCGCCTCGGCGAATTCATCAGCAGCGCCCATCACCCGTATCCGCTCGCCGAAACCCTTCTCGCTCCACAGGCGCTTCTCGAAAACATGCGGGTTGGTTGCAATGAGCTGGTTGGCCGCTTTCAGGATCACACCCATGGAGCGGTAGTTCTGTTCGAGCTTGATCACCTTGAGCGTGGGGAAGTCCCGCGTCAGCGCGGCCAGGTTCTCAGGTCGTGCGCCGCGCCAGGCATAGATCGACTGGTCGTCATCACCGACGGCAGTCAGGCGCTGTTTGGCGCTCGCCAGCATGCGCACCAGCTCATACTGCGCGAGATTGGTGTCCTGGTATTCGTCCACCAGCAGCCAGCGCATACGAGCCTGCCACTTGAGCAGCATGCCGGGTGAGCTGCGCAAGAGCAGCGATGGCAGGCGGATGAGATCATCGAAGTCCACCGCATTGAAAGCCTGCAAGGTGCGCAGGTACTCGGCATAGCAGGCAAACGCAGCCTTGCCGAGCGGGTCTGACTTTTCCTCGAGCGGCACGGCCTCCGGCTCGTGCAGCGCGCTTTTCCAGGCCGACACGCGATGCTGCAGAGCCCCGATGTCGAACGTGGTGGAACCGAAACTGCGGCGCGCGATGTCCGCGAGCGCCGCCTCGCTGTCGCGGGCATCAAAAAGCGTGAAGCGCGGTCTGAGCCCGCAGGATTCGAACTCCTCCTTCAGGATGCGCAGACCGAGCGTATGGAAGGTGGAGATCCACGGCTTGAGGCGTGAGCCCTTGGGTAGCAGCTCCGCCACGCGGCCCTGCATTTCGTTCGCCGCCTTGTTGGTAAAGGTGATGGCGGCGATGCCATCGGGTTCTACCTGATGAGCGGCGATGAGGTGGGCTATCTTGTGCGCGATGACCCGGGTCTTGCCGCTGCCCGCACCGGCCAGCACCAGCAGTGGGCCGTCGACATGGCGGACCGCTTCGCGTTGTGGGGGATTGAGCTCACGCATCTGGAGGGAACTGCCGCAGAGACCGGGGAGGGCGGATTCTACGGACTGCCCGCCGTCCCGCAAACGGCCCTCTGCGTGTGCCCCGCGGCCCGCTCGCGTTCCCAAGGACCAGCTTTGCTGGCATGCTCAGACGACCTTTCATCAATTCCCGGAGAACATCGCGATGCGCACCCTGTGCACGACCGTCATGCTGGTGCTGGCCTTGTTGCCAGCCACCCTGGTTGCCAACGACACGCCTGGTGCCTGGATCGTCTCACCCGCCGATGGCACCACGGTGAAGGGTCCCGTGCGCGTGGTGTTCGGTCTGCGCGCGCCCTGGGGAGTGGCACCTGCCGGTACCCAGGTCCAGAACACCGGCCATCACCACCTGCTGGTGGATGCGCCGCTGCCGGATCTGGCCCAACCGATTCCCAAGGACGACAAGCATCTGCATTTCGGGGGCGGACAGACCGAGACCACCATCGACCTGCCGCCCGGCAAGCATACGCTGCAGCTCTTGCTGGGTGATTTCGCGCATGTGCCGCATCAGCCACCGGTGATGTCCGAGCAGATCACCATCACTGTCGAGTAAGCCGCGCAAGCAGCAGGAGGAGGGCGCATGGCGCAGGAACAGATCCTCGAAGGCATTCGAATTCTCGACTTCACCCGTGCGCTTGCCGGCCCGACCTGTACGCGGCTGTTCGCGGAGATGGGTGCGGAGGTCATCAAGGTGGAATCCGCACCGGCCGGCGATCTCACACGCCGCGTCTCCAGGATCCGCAATGAGCGCAGCCTGTACTTCGTGCAGCAGAGTCTGAACAAGAAGAGCCTGTGTCTCGATCTCCGCAAGCCGGAGAGCATCACGCTGCTGAAGGATCTGGTGAAGCAGTGCGATGTGGTGGTGGAGAACTTCAAGCCGGGCGTGATCGACGAGATGGGCCTCGGCTTCGAGACCCTGCAGGCGCTGAAGCCGGACATCATCCTCTGTTCGATTTCCGCACTCGGTCAGTCCGGGCCGCTGTCCGCCAAACCCGGCTATGACTACATCGCGCAGGCCTATTCGGGGGTGACGTCGATGATTGGCGATCCGCACGATGCCCCCTCGCTGCCTCTGCTCGGGGTAGGTGATGTGATGACGGGTGTGCATGGGGCCTTCGCCGTGGCGGCAGCCTTGCTCTACCGTGCGCGCACCGGGCGCGGCAAGCATCTGGACATCGCGCTGCTGGACGCCTATTACCACTGCCATGAAGTGAACGTGCACCAGTACAGCGGGAGTCACGGCGCTCTCAAGCCCACCCGGGGAGGCCGTCACCTCTCCTATGTCTGTCCTGCCGGGATCTACAAGGCGCGCGACGGCTACATCACCATCATGGCCTTCCTGCACCACTGGGCGGATCTCTGCCGGGCCATGGGACGCGAGGATTTGATCGACCATCCGGACTACAAGGACGATCCCACGCGCCTGTCACGGCTGGAGGCGCTCACCGCACTCATCGAGACCTGGCTGGCGGGCTTCTCCGGCAAGGAAGAAGCGATTGCGCAACTGGAGCGGCACGGCGTGCCCTGTGCGCCGGTGCTGTCGGTGGAAGAAACCATGCACCACCCGCACCATCGCGCGCGCGGCACGGTCAGGGTGATCAAGGATCGCCTGGCCGGTGAGTTTGAAATCCCCGGCATGCCCATTCGCGTCATGGGCATGGAGGCAAATCAGGACTTCGAGGCGCCCACCCTCGGGCAGCACAATGCCGAGATCCTCGGCGGTGTGCTCGGCAAGTCAGAAGAGGAGATTCGTGCGCTGGAAACCCGTGGCGTGCTCCACGCCCGGGAAGTGTGAGCGCACTCCAGACTCAGTTCGGCGTGGGGGCCGTATTGCGCTGATAGTAGGCGAGCACATTGTGGCCGCTGCTGCGCAGACGCTGTGTCACGCGCTCGATGGGCCAGAGCACCCGTGAACCATCCGCACTCCGCAGCGCCATGCGACGCTGCCCACGGGCGGTGACATAGCCCCATTCACCGCCGTGGTTCCGCCGGTAGACCTCGCCGACGTAGCAGCCGAGCATCTGCACCAGCGCCCGGACCTCGCTGTAGCTGCCCCGCTCCCGACGTAGATCGGCATGCAGCGCGGCTGCCATATCCTCGACCACCGCAATGCTCGCATCACTCCAGTCCAGGGTGACGGCCAGCTCCAGCTGCGCAAAGCGAATCATGTCGCCGGCCTGGCGCGCAGCCGAGCGGGCCGCTGCCGGATCGCTCGCGAAACTGATCCTGGGTTCGAAGGCCTGGCTGACCAAGGGGGTCGCGAGGAGGATGAAGAGAACGAGAAGTCTTGCCGGGCCTGACACGGAGATGTCCTGTTGTTGTCGCCAACCATTCTGGTGTTTAGCGTCAGAAGACCCAGCGTGCTGGAGCCCTCATTGCGAGGACGCAGTATGCGTGAGGGCGCGGCGAGGTTCCGTTAACCCGTTCTCAGGGGATGGCAAAACAATGTGAAGCGCTCAGGCGGGGCGTGAGAGCGGCAGGCTGGTCTGAGGCACGATGGCTTCCGGGGGGAAATCACAGCGGAAGGTGCTGCCGGTGCCCAGTTGGCTGCGGATGTCGAGCGATCCGCCGTGGCGGATGAGCACATGCTTGACGATGGCAAGTCCGAGCCCGGTGCCGCCGTCGCCGCGCGCGCGGGCACTGTCCACCCGGTAAAAGCGCTCGGTGAGGCGATCGAGGTGTTCCTCCGCGATGCCGATGCCGTTGTCCTGGACCTCGAGGTGAGCACCGCGGGCGTCCCCGAACCAGCGTACGCGAATCACCCCGCGCGCGGGCGTGTAGTTGACGGCATTGACCACCAGGTTCGTGAAGCAGCTCTTGAGTTCGCTCGATGCACCCATGATGCGCAGGGAAGCATCGGTCTCCAGCGTGAAAAGATGTTCCCGGGCGCCACTCACGATGCGGGCCTGCTTGAGGATATCGGCCAGCATCTCGCTGACGGGCACGGGTTCGGGATCTGTCACGCGGTCCGACTGCTCCAGGCGCGACAGCAGCAGGAGCTCTTCGACCAGCTCCTGCATCCGGTTGGCGTGTGCGTTCAGCTGCTCCAGTGCCGGCAGCCAGGGTGGAGGCGCCATGTCGCGCTGCTCATACAGCAGCTCGAGGTAACCGCGGAACACCGTGATGGGCGTACGCAGCTCGTGCGAGACATTGGCCACGAAGTCGCTGCGAATGAGGTTGGCCCGATGCAGCTCGGTGATGTCGCGGGCCACGAACAGCCAGCGCGACTCCCCGTAGGGCGCGAGCAGGATGCTGAGAAAACGGTGGGGACTGACCGGGGAGGGAATTTCGAGCGCGCTCTCGGTGCGCTTGGCGAGCACGAACTCCCGCACCTTGGGGTGCCGGATGAGGTTGGTGATGCGCTGGCCCATGTCCTCTGGCCAGCGAATGCCGAGGTAGCGGGCCGAGGCTTCGTTGGCCCACTGCACCTCACCGTCCTCGCCCAGCACGATGGTGGCATCGGGCAGCGCCCGGGTTGCCTGCTGGAACTGGCGGAGATAGGAGGCGAGAGTCTTCTTGCGCTTGCGATGGCGCTCCCGCAGGTAGTCGATCTCGAGGGTGATTTCCTCGAACAGCCCGGGCGACTCGGGCGCATCCAGCGTGGAGCGGTTGCGCAACCAGAGATAAAGCCGCGACAGGTTGCGATAGAGCCAGCCAAGGTGAAGGAGGGCAGCCAGGAGGTAGCAGAGCATGAACTGGCTGGACGCAAGGCCGGCCACGCTGGCCAGGGCCACGGTCATCAGCACACGCCTCACATCCCCTTCAAACATGCCGCGCATCCTCCCGCTCACCGGTCCCTGACCGGACTCTCATTATCGCCCGGCGGGCGCAGGCACGGAATGGCTGTGCCGCGAGTCAGGCCTGCATCTGGGGTGAAAAACGATAGCCCACGCTGCGCACGGTCTTGATCATCTCTTCCAGCCCGAAGGGTTCCAGCAGCTTGCGCAGCCGGCGGATGTGCACATCGACCGTGCGTTCCTCGATGTAGGAAGCGTCTCCCCAGACGGCGTCCAGCAGTTGCCCACGGGTATAGACCCGTTCCGGATGCGTCATGAAGAACCGCAGCAACCGGAACTCCGTCGGGCTGACTTCCAACGGCTGCTCGTTGATGGTCACCTGATGGGTCTGCATGTCGATGCGGATGGCGCCCGCCGTAATCACCTCGCCCCCGGTATCCGTGCCCTTGCGGCGCAGGGTGGCGCGCACGCGCGCCAGCATTTCACGGGTGGAGAAGGGCTTGGTGATGTAGTCGTCGGCACCACTGTCGAGCCCACGAATCTTGTCTGCCTCGTCGGCCTTCGCGGTCAGCATCAGGATGGGAACCTGGTTGAGTCGCGTGTCGCGCCGGATACGGCGCACGAAATCAACGCCGCTGATGCCCGGCAGCATCCAGTCGAGCAGGATGAGATCCGGACGCTCGCGGCTCATATGCGCCTGCGCTTCGGTGATGTTGGCGGCCTGTTTGCACTCGTAACCCTCACCCTGCAGCGCAAAGGCGAGCATCTGACGGATGGCCTCTTCGTCATCGACGATCAGGATCTTGGGCGCGGCCACCATCAGCTGGTCTTTGCGGGATCGTCTCGGCATGGGCGGATTATGTGTGACGCATTGTGACAGAACCGTGAAAGGCTGGCCGCTCCCGTACGCGGGAAAGTTTCCTGCATTTATCTCGGCTGCCGGCGGACCCGGTGACTGGCCATGCAGGCACCGGGCGCGCTATGGTCACTCCCGGTCGCACAGGAAGTGCGGCCGGTAATTCCTCAACTCAACTTTCCAAGGATGGAGACCCTTCATGAAATCCGTGCGCAATGTTCTCGCCACACTGCTCCTCGGCTATGCCGTCCACGCGGTGGCGGCGCCCGAGACCCCTGTAGACATCAACACCGCAGACGCCATGACCCTCGCCGAGGCGATGGATGGCGTGGGGCCTGCCAAGGCCGAGGCCATCGTCGATTACCGCGAGGAGAATGGACCGTTCTCCTCGCTGGATGATCTGGTCCTCATCAAGGGCATCGGGGCGGCCACGCTGGATCGCAACCGCGACCGGCTGACTGTCGGCAAATCCCGGCCCTGACTCACCCCCCCCCTGCGCGCAGCCGCGCGCTTTGGCCGGCAAGGTCTGCCTTGCCGGCGCTTTTTGCGATGCTTTCGCCGCCGGGGTGCGCTGCGGTATTCTCGCCGGCCACCCTGAGCAGCACCCGTATGGAAGACCGATACAACCCGGCTGATATCGAGCCGCGCGTCCAGCAGCGCTGGCATGACACCCAGGCCTTTGCCGTCCGCGAGGACCCTTCCCGGGAAAAGTTCTACTGCCTGTGCATGTTCCCTTACCCGAGCGGCCGGCTGCACATGGGGCATGTCCGCAACTACACCATCGGGGACGTCATCTCGCGCTATCAGCGCATGCTGGGCAAGAACGTGCTGCAGCCCATGGGCTGGGATGCCTTCGGCCTGCCGGCCGAGAATGCGGCCATCGAGAACAACGTTCCGCCGGCAAAATGGACCCGCGCGAACATTGATTACATGCGCGGGCAGTTGCAGCGCCTGGGTTTCGGCTACGACTGGGCGCGTGAGCTCGCCACCTGCGACCCGGACTACTACCGCTGGGAGCAGTGGTTCTTCACCCAGCTCTATGCGCGCGGCCTCGTCTATCGCAAGACGGCCGTGGTGAACTGGGACCCCATCGACCAGACGGTGCTCGCCAACGAACAGGTCATCGATGGGCGCGGCTGGCGCTCCGGCGCGCTGGTCGAACGCCGCGAAATCCCGCAGTGGTTCGTGCGCATCACGGCTTATGCCGATGAACTGCTGGCCGATCTTGATCGCCTGGAAGGCTGGCCGGAAGCGGTCAAGACCATGCAGCGCAACTGGATTGGCCGATCAGAAGGCCTGCGCATCCGGTTTCCGCTGGCTGATGGTTCAGGCGACCTGGAAGTCTTCACCACCCGCCCGGACACGCTCCACGGCGTGACCTACATGGCCGTGGCGCCCGAACATCCGGTTGCACGCCGCGCGGCAGAATCAAGTCCCGAAGTCGCCGCTTTCATCGCAAGTTGCGCCCAGACCTCCACTTCCGAGGCGGTGCTCGAGAAGCTCGAAAAGCGCGGCATGCCTCTTGGTATCGCCGTGCGGCATCCGCTCACGGGTGAAGATGTGCCGGTCTGGGTCGCCAATTTCGTGCTCATGAGCTATGGCACGGGCGCGGTGATGTCCGTACCCGGACATGATGAACGCGATCACGAATTCGCCACGCTCTACGGCCTGCCCATCCGCCAGGTGGTGGCGCCGCAGGACGGAACGGCAGTGGACGTGCAAGCCGTTGCCTTTACCGACAAGGGCGTGCTTTGCAACAGCGGGGAATTCGACGGCCTCGGTTTTGCCGCCGCCTTCGACGCCCTCGCCAACCGTCTGGGCGCGGACGGCCGCGCCACGCGCGAAGTCCAGTACCGGCTGCGCGACTGGCTGGTCTCGCGCCAGCGTTACTGGGGCTGCCCCATTCCGGTGGTGTATGGCGAAGACGGGCAGCTGGTGCCCGAGTCTGCCGACCGGCTGCCGGTGGTTCTGCCGGAAGACGTGGCGTGGGAGGGCGTGTCGTCCCCGCTCTTCAAGATGAAGTCCTTCCTGGAGACCACCCTTCCGGGGTCTGCGGCACCGGCGCGTCGCGAGACCGACACCTTCGACACCTTTTTCGAATCCAGCTGGTATTACGCGCGCTTCTGCTGCCCGGATGCCGAGTCCATGGTGGATGAGCGGGCACGCTACTGGATGCCGGTGGACATCTACATCGGCGGCATCGAGCACGCCGTGTTGCATCTGCTCTACGCACGCTTCTTCCACAAGCTGATGCGCGATGCGGGTCTGGCCGTTTCCGATGAGCCGTTCACCCGCCTGCTCACCCAGGGCATGGTGTGCAAGGAAACCTATTTCCGCGAGGCGGACAACGGCAAGAAGACCTACTTCAACCCCGCTGCGGTGGAGACGGTGACGGACGAAAAGGGCCGCGTCATCGAAGCACGCGCGAACGTTGACGGGCAGCCGGTGCAGATAGGCCCGGTGGAGAAGATGTCGAAGTCCAAGAACAACGGCATCGATCCCCAGACGCTCATCGACAAGTACGGTGCGGACACCGTGCGTCTTTATACGATGTTCGCCGCGCCGCCGGAGCAGTCGCTCGAATGGTCTGACTCGGCCGTGGAGGGCGCTTACCGCTTCCTGCGTGGCCTGTGGCGCCTGGTGCACGAACATGTATCGGTCGGTGCTGCACCGGCGGTGGCGGCGGTCAGTCTGGATGAGGCGCAGCGCACGCTGCGTCGCCGCGTGCACGAGACCATCGTGAAAGTGACGGACGACATCAGCCGTCGCTACAAATTCAACACGGCCATCGCGGCAGTGATGGAACTCGTCAACGCCCTGCAGAAGGCTGCCGCGGCTGACGACGCCACCCGGGCGGTGAAGCAGGAGGGTCTGGAGACCTGTGTGCTGCTGCTCGCCCCCATCGTGCCGCACACCACGGAAGTGCTGTGGGAGGCGCTGGGACACGCCCCCGGCTCCCTGCTTGATACGCCATGGCCGGTGGCTGACAGCGCGGCCCTGGTTCGTGACGAGCTCAATATCGTGGTCCAGGTCAACGGCAAGAAGCGGGCCGAGCTCGCAGTGCCGGCGGATCTCGACACGGCGAGCGTGGAAGCGGCCGCACTGGCCGATCCGCAGGTCGCGCGCCACCTCGAGGGTCTCACGGTACGCAAGGTGGTGGTGATCCCGGGTCGACTCGTGAATATAGTGGTGGCATGACCCACCCAGGCCGCCCAGTCCTCCGCCTTGCCGCGCTCGCCGTGTTGGCAGGAACGCTCCTGCTGAGCGCCTGTGGCGGGTGGCACCTGCGTGGCACCGGGCCGAGCCAGATTCCGTTCAAGCGCGTATTCATCGTGTCTGACGGCGGGGGGTATCTCTATCCCTGGTTCGTGACCCAGCTTGGCTACAGTGGCGTCAGCGTCATCACGGACCGCAAAGAGGCCGAGGCCGTCATCGAGCTGCGCCGCGAGCGCTTCGACCGGCGCGTGCTGTCGGTGGATGACCAGACCGGCAAGGTGCGCGAGATGGAACTGGGGCTGGAAGTCGAGCTCACGGTGCGTACACCCGGCGGGACCGTGGTCGCGCCGCCCGAGACCATTGTCTGGACCCAGGACTTCGTGTTCGACGAGGCCGCGCTGCTCGGTACGGAAGAGGTGGAAACCACCATCCGCTACGAGCTGGCAAAAGATGCGGCGCGCGCCCTCATTTTCCGGCTCGAGGCCCTGGACCTCGACCTCGCACGCAAGAATGCAGGTTAGGCCGGAACAGCTTCCGGACCATCTCGCACGCAAGGGTCTGCAATCGCGCTACCTCCTGCACGGGCCCGAGCCCCTGCAGGCCATGGAGAGCGCCGATGCAATCCGCAGCGCCGCCCGTGGCGCCGGCATCGCGGAGCGGGTGGTGTTCGATGGCAGCAGCCAGGACTGGACCAGCCTGCGCGGCTTGAACGGCACGCTGTCGCTGTTTGCCGAGCGCCGGCTGATTGAAATCCGCTTGACGGGCAAGAAGCCGGATCGCGCGGGTCTGGAGTGCCTGGCGGAGCTCCTCGGCGATGACCAATCGCCCGATGTGTTCCTGGTGCTGGCCGGCGCGCTCGATCGACGGCAACAGGAGGCTGCATGGGTCCAGGCCTGTGAGCGACAGGGTGTGGTGGTAGGGTGCCGCGAGCCCGATGAAACAGCCTTTCGCGGCTGGCTGGCAGGGCGGGCACGCGCCCGGGGTCTGGAACTCACCGCCGAGGCCATCGAATTCCTGGCGTTGCGAACCGAGGGCAATCTGGTCGCGGCCACGCAGGAAGTGGACAAACTCACGCTGCTGGCCGAGGGTTCCTCGCTCGATCTTGCGGCGGTGCTCGCCGCCGTATCGGACACCGCGCGCTATGACACCTTCCAGTGCGTGGACGCAGCGCTCGCGGGGCAGCCCGCGCGCACGGTGAGAGTGCTGCGTGGCCTGCGCGCAGAGGGCAACGAGCCCGTGCTCATCAATTTCGGCCTCGTGCGTGAGCTGCGCACCTTGACCCGGGTGGCCGCCGCGCGAGCCTGCGGGGCATCGCTCGAGCAGGCGTTCAGGGATCTGCAGGCCTGGCCCTCGCGACAGCCACTGCTGCGCCAGGCCCTGCAGCGACATCCCGTGGCCCGTTTGAGCGCGCTGCTTGAAGACGCCATCCGGCTCGACCAATTGATCAAGGGCCACGGGCTCGGCAATGTATGGGACGATCTCGAATCCCTGCTGCTGGCCTTGGCCAGTGTGTCAGGGACGGGCAAATCCCCCTCAACTTCCGGTGAGTCATGAGCGCATCCCAGTCCAGCATCACAGACGTCCAGGCCTACATGCAGGGGCTCGGGCGCGCCGCGCGCGCGGCCTCCGTGGAAATCGCGCGCGCCTCCACCGCGGCCAAGAACCTCGCGCTCACCGAAACCGCCCGTGTCATCGAAGCCGAGGCTGCCGCGCTTGCTGCGGCCAATGCGCGCGATCTCGACGCGGCGACAGATCTGGACGCCGCCGCGCGTGACAGACTCGCCTTGACGCCCGCCCGCATCACGGCCATGGCGCAGGGTTTGCGCGAGATTGCGGCCCTGCCTGATCCGGTGGGTGCGATCACCGATCTGGCCCGTCGCCCGTCCGGCATCCAGGTCGGACGCATGCGGGTGCCGCTCGGTGTGGTCGGCATCATCTACGAGTCTCGCCCCAATGTGACGGCCGATGCCGCAGGCCTGTGCCTCAAATCCGGCAATGCCGTGATCCTGCGCGGTGGCTCAGAGGCGCTGCATTCCAACCAGGCGATAGCCGCCTGCATCCTGAGGGGCCTGGAGGCGGCCGGGCTGCCTGCGGCCGCGGTGCAGGTGGTGCAGACCGCGGATCGCGCAGCCGTCGGTGCCTTGCTGCAGAGTCCCGCGTGGGTGGATGTGATCGTGCCGCGCGGTGGCAAGAGCCTCATCGAGCGCGTGACTGCGGAAGCACGCGTGCCGGTGATCAAGCATCTCGATGGGGTATGTCATGTCTACCTCGATGCAGACGCGGATCCCGCCAAGGCTGAACAGGTGGCCTTCAACGCCAAATGCCAGCGATATGGCACCTGCAACACCATGGAAACCCTGCTGGTCCACGCTGCCGTTGCGTCCTCGCTGCTGCCGCCGCTGTTTGCCCGCTACCGCGCCGCCGGGGTGGAGTTGCGAGGGTGCGCAGCAACCCGTGCACTGGACGCTGGTGTGGCGCCGGCCACGGAAGAGGACTGGTATGCCGAATACCTCGCGCCCATCCTCGCGGTGCGCGTGGTGTCCTCCCTGGACGAAGCCATGCAGCACATTCGCCAGTACGGCTCGCAACATACGGATGCCATCATCACGGAGAACTACAGCCACGCCCTGCGTTTCCTGCGTGAAGTGGACTCCAGTTCGGTCATGGTGAACGCCTCTACCCGCTTCGCCGATGGCTTCGAATACGGGCTGGGGGCCGAGATCGGCATCAGCACCGACAAATTCCATGCGCGCGGCCCGGTGGGTCTTGAAGGCCTCACGTCGCAGAAATGGATCGTGCTCGGGAACGGGGAGGTCAGGGGCTGAACGCCGACAGGCAGTCCATGCGATCACTCGGGGTGCTGGGGGGTACTTTCGATCCCGTGCACCACGGGCATCTGCGACTGGCCATCGAATGCCGGGAAGTGCTCGGTCTTTCCGAAGTCCGTCTGCTGCCGGCGCGGTTGCCCAATCTCAGGGACGAGCCAGGCGCCAGCGCTTCTGATCGACTTGCGATGCTCGACGCCGCGGTGCCCGGGACGGCCCTGCGGGTGGACGCCCGTGAGCTTGCCGGCAGCGGTATCACCTACACCGTCGAGACCTTGGCAGCCCTGCGACGGGAGGAGCCGCACACCGCGATCTGCTTCATCCTCGGGCAGGACGCCTTCAATGGCTTGCCGCGCTGGCACCGCTGGCAGGAACTGCTGGGGTTCGCCCATCTGGTGGTGGCCACCCGTCCGGGTTACGCCCCGCCGCAGGATGAAGCGTTGCAGGATCTCCTCGCGCGTGCCGAGGTGCAGGAAGTGGATGCATTGAAAACACGCCTCTCAGGACACATCCTGCTGCAATCGATTCCCTTGCTGCCCATCTCGGCTACGGATCTCCGCGCGCGCGTGCGCGCCAGTCGCAGCCTTGCCGCACTCACGCCACCTGCGGTGGTGGAGTACATCGAACAACATCGCCTTTATCGCTGAGGAGCATCCTCCACCCATGCCAGTCAAACCCAAAGTCCTTCTCGATGCGGTCACCAAAGCCCTCGATGACGGCAAGGCCGTCGACATCAAGGTGCTGGATGTGCGCAAGCTCACCAGCATGACCGATTACATGGTGGTGGCCACCGGCCGTTCTTCGCGACAGGTGAAGGCGCTGTCTGATCAGGTGGCCGAAGCCGCCCGCGCCCTCAAGCAGAAGCCGCTCGGGACGGAAGGACAGCAGGCGGCCGAATGGATCCTGGTTGATCTCGGGGATGTCATCTGCCATGTGATGCAGGCGGAAACGCGCGAGTTCTATCAGATCGAAAAACTCTGGGCGCCACCCCCGCGTGCGCGCAAGGCGAAAGCTGACGCAGAGGCCCCGGTCGAGTAGCCGCGCCCGTGCGCCTGCAGCTCCTGTGCGTGAGCAGGCGCCCTGCAGCGTGGGCGAGCGAGGCTACGGATGAGTACCTGAAGCGCCTGCAGGGCAGGCTCGACTTCAAGGTGCGCGAATTGCCACCGGCACAGGGGGTGGCGAATGCCGAGCAGCAGCGGGAGCGTGAGGCCGATGCGCTGTTCAAGGCACATCCCGAGCGCGCGATGCTGGTGGCGCTCGATGAGCGCGGCAAGTCATGGTCCACAGCCGAACTCGCGAACGAGCTCGCCGACTGGCAGCAGGGCGGGCGCGACGTGACGCTGGTGATTGGCGGCGCCGAAGGCTTGGCGCAGAGCGTGCGCGATCGTGCGGCGCGGGTCTGGTCCCTTTCCCGGCTGACGCTGCCGCACCAGATGGTGCGTGTGATCGTGGTGGAGCAGATCTACCGCGCGTGGTCCTTGCTCAATCATCATCCTTACCATCGCGCATGAGTGCTGATCTGCTGCTCGCTTCCCGTTCTCCGCGGCGCGCGGAACTGCTGCGCACGCTCGGTGTGTCCTTTGCGGTGGTGGATGTGGAAGTGGATGAGACGCCGCATGCGGGTGAGCCCGCGGACAGCTATGTGGCGCGCCTTGCCGGCGCGAAGGCCCGGGCGGGGCGGGCAGCCAGTGGCAGCACACTGCCGGTACTGGCTGCGGATACCACGGTGGTGTGTGCCGGAGAAATCCTCGGCAAACCTGCCGATGCCGCAGATGCCGCGCGCATTTTGCGCCGTCTGTCCGGGCGCTGGCATTCCGTGTTCACGGGCGTTGCGCTGGCCACGGATACACTGGCGGTGCAGGTGGTGGAAACCCGCGTGCAGTTCCGGACTTTGAGCGAATCAGAGATTGCCGCCTATTGGGCCTCCGGCGAACCGGCTGACAAGGCCGGCGCCTATGGCATCCAGGGTCTGGGTGGCGCCCTGGTGGCGCGCATCGAGGGTAGCTACTCCAACGTGGTCGGCTTGCCGCTGGCAGAAACCGTCGTGCTGCTTGATGCATGCGGCATTTCACATGCCCTTGTCACGCACTGACCGGCAGGTGTTCACGCAGGTTTGGCAAAGACCAGGTAATAGCCGGCGATTTCACCTTCGCCATGGCGCCGGATGGGGCGGGACTCCGCCTTGCGCAACTGCAAGCCATGACGTCTGCCCAGGCGGGTGCAGTAGGCGTAAGAGTGGGCAGAGCGCAGAGTGGAGAGCAGGGCAAAGCCTTCCTCGGGATGCTGCTCCACCGAGAATGCGAACAATCCGCCGGGTGTGAGCAGGCGGGAAACATCTTTGAACACCTCATCCAGATCGCCCACGTAAATGAACACATCGGTGGCCACCACCAGATCCAGCGGATCTGCGCGCGCGCGCAGGTAATCCCGGACATCAGCAAGGACCAGCGCGTCATAGATCGCTCTGGTGCGCGCTTCCTCAATCATCACCGGTGCCAGATCGACCCCGATCAGCCGGCGGGCATGCGGCCGCAGCAGCCGCCCCAGGAGGCCGGTGCCGCAGCCTAGATCGAGGATCTCCAGATCCCTGCCCAGCTGCGCGCCCAGGAGTTCAAACAGCACTTCGGGTGCGGCGTAACCGAGCACACCCACCAGATGCTGCTCAAAACGCGGCGCATAACCGTCGAAAAGATTCCTGAGGTATTCCGCAGGCGCAGTGGGCGGGGGTGAGCCGCCTTCTGCCGCGGCCATGAAGAAACGTACCAGCTCCGGATCGGGGTGGCCGCCGGCGAGCGCGCGTGCATAGCAGGCCTTGCCGCCTTCGAGATCACCGAGCTTGATTCGGTCTATGCCGCAGTTGAACCAGCTGATCGCCTGTCCGGGTGCGAGCTCCAGTGCCTTTTCATAGACCGGCAAGGCGTCTGCAAATAACCCGAGGCCATCCAGGGCCACGCCGAGGTGGTGCAGAAAGAGGGCGTTGTCGGGTGCCAGCGCCACCGCGCGTGCATAGCTGTCACGTGCCTCGCCGAGCCGATCAAGGCGCAGCAGAACGCTGCCCTGATTGAACCAGGCCTCGGCGTAATCCCCGTTGAGGGTGAGCGCCTGCGCGTAGCTCTGCAGCGCCTCCTCGTAACGCTCGAGCTCGGCGAGCGAAATCCCCCGGTTGTACCAGGCGCCAGCGAAGCCGGGCGCGAGACTGACCGCACGCTCCGCCGCTGCCAAAGAGGCTTCCGGCAGGCCACGCTCGCGCAGGATTACGCTGAAGTTGGATTGATAGACCGCATTGTCGGGTGCCAGTGCGAGGGCTTGCCGCAGGCAGGCCTCGGCCTCATCGAGTCGCCCTGCGCGCAGCGCCTCGATGCCGCGCAGATGCGCAGTCTCGGCCGCAGGTTCGGCGGAAGCGTTTTCGGTGTTCATGTGTCCTGAGTGTAACCCGCGGGTTTGGTGTGCGATGCTTGCAGCGATCATTCCTTCGGCGCTCCACCATGCACAGTATCCAGCAACGTCTGCAAGACCTCCGCGCGGCGATGGCGCGTGTCGGCGTCCAGGGACTGGTCGTGACCAGTGCGGACCCGCATCTCAGTGAATACCTGCCTGCGCGCTGGCAGACCCGCCAATGGCTCTCGGGCTTCACGGGTTCCATGGGGACGCTGGTCGTGACAACTGCCGAGGCTGCGCTGTTCGCCGACAGCCGTTACTGGGTACAGGCCGAACGCGAAATGGCCGGCACAGGCATCGTGCTGGAAAAACTGACCGCCGCGGCCAGCACCGCCCATGTGGAGTGGCTGACCACGCGCCTCGCGCCCGGAAGCGTGGTGAATGTGGACGGTCAGACGCTCGCGCTTGCCGCCGCGCAGGCGCTGGAGTCGGCATTGGCGCGCGCCGGCATGACGCTGCGTACGGACCTCGACCTTGCGGATGCAATCTGGCCTGATCGTCCAGAACTACCGGTCACACCCGTCTACGAACATGTGTTGCCTTGGGTATCCGCTCCGCGCAGTGCACGTCTGCGCGAGGTGCGGGCAGCGATGGCGCAACGGGGCGCCACGCATCATCTGGTTTCCACGCTGGATGACATCGCCTTCATCACCAATCTCCGGGGCGGTGACGTGGAATACAACCCGGTGTTTCTGGCGCATCTGCTCATCGCGCCCGACGCGGCCACGCTTTTCATCGGTGAAGGCAAGGTGGATGCAGCACTCACGCAGGCGCTGGCGGCAGACGGCATCGCGCTGGCCCCTTACGCTGCGGCAGCCTCGGCGCTCGCGAGCCTGCCTGAAGAAGCCGTCTGTCTGATTGACCCGCGCCGGGTCACGCTCGGCCTGCGCAGTGCCTTGCCACCCCGGCTGCGCATCATCGAGGCCATCAACCCAAGCACGCTGCAGAAAAGCCGCAAGACAGAGACAGATGCGGCACACCTGCGCGAGGTGATGCGGCAGGATGGGGCGGCGATGTGCGAGTTCTACGCCTGGTTCGAGTCCGCCCTCGGACGCGAACGCATCACGGAGCTCACCATCGATGAACGCCTCACGGCGGCGCGTGCGCAGCGCCCGCATTTCGTCGGCCTGAGCTTTCCCACCATCGCGGCCTTCAATGCCAACGGTGCGATGCCGCACTACCGCGCCACACCGGAATCCCATGCGGTGATCGAAGGGAACGGACTGCTGCTGATCGATTCCGGCGGGCAGTATCCGGGAGGCACCACGGACATCACCCGGGTGTGGGCAATCGGCGAGGTGAGTGCCGCCATGAAGCGCGACTGCACTCTGGTATTCAAGGGCATGCAGGCACTCAGTCGCGCGCGGTTTCCGCGCGGCACGCTGGCCCCGATGCTGGACGCCCTGGCGCGCGCGCCACTGTGGGCGGAGGGCCTCGATTACGGCCATGGCACAGGCCACGGCGTGGGGTATTTCCTGAATGTGCATGAAGGGCCGCAGAGCATCAGCAAAGCGGTGCCCGACCCCGCCATGGCCATGGAAGCCGGCATGGTGACTTCCAATGAACCCGGCCTCTATCGTCCCGGGCAGTGGGGCGTGCGCATCGAGAACCTGGTGCTGAATCGCGAAGCGGCAACGCCAGAAGCCGGGGCGTTCGGGGAGATGCTGGAATTCGAAACGCTCACCCTGTGCCCGATTGATACCCGTTGCCTGGAGTTGTCGCTGCTGCGGCCGGATGAGCTCGCGTGGCTCAACGATTATCACGCCATGGTGCGCGAGCGTCTTGCACCTTTGCTGGAGGGCGCGGCGCTCGCCTGGCTGGAGCATCGCACCCGGCGCCTCGCTGCCTGAAAAAAAGCCCCGCACGAGGCGGGGCTTCCAGTCCTTGCAGTGAACGTATCGCTTACAGCAGCGGCACGATCAGCAGGGCGACGATGTTGATGATCTTGATCAACGGATTCACGGCAGGGCCGGCAGTGTCCTTGTAGGGGTCGCCCACGGTGTCTCCCGTGACGGCGGCCTTGTGGGCATCAGAACCCTTGCCGCCGAAATGACCGTCCTCGATGTACTTCTTGGCGTTATCCCATGCGCCACCGCCGGTGGTCATCGAGATCGCGACAAAGAGCCCGGTGACGATGGTTCCCATCAGCACGCCGCCCAGCGCCTCGGGGCCGAGTGCGACGCCGACGATCACCGGCACCAGAATCGGCAGCAGCGAGGGCAGGATCATTTCCTTGATCGCGGACTTGGTCAGCATGTCCACGGCGCGGGAGTAATCCGGCTTGGCCGTGCCTTCCATGATGCCCTTGATCTCGCGGAACTGGCGGCGCACCTCGTTCACCACGGCGCCGGCGGCGCGACCCACCGCTTCCATCGCCATGGCGCCGAAGAGGTAGGGCACCAGACCCCCGATGAACAGGCCGATGATCACCATATGGTTGGAGAGGTCGAAGGACACGGTCTTGCCAGCCTCTTCCAGCTTGTGGGTGTAGTCGGCAAAGAGCACCAGCGAGGCCAGGCCCGCGGAGCCGATGGCGTAACCCTTGGTCACCGCCTTGGTGGTGTTGCCTACGGCATCCAGCGGGTCGGTGATGTTGCGGATTTCCTTTGGCAGGTCGGCCATTTCGGCGATGCCGCCGGCGTTGTCCGTGATGGGGCCATAGGCGTCGAGTGCCACCACCATGCCGGTCATGGAGAGCATGGCGGTAGCCGCGATGGCGATACCGTAAAGCTCACCCAGCGAGTAGGCGGCGAAGATGGCGACGCAGACCGCAAGCACAGGCAGGGCGCAGGATTTCATCGACACGCCGAGGCCCGCGATGATGTTGGTCGCATGGCCCGTCTGCGAAGCGGCCGCCACATGCTTCACCGGCGCGTATTCAGTACCGGTGTAGTACTCGGTGATCCACACGATGACGCCAGTCAGCACCAGGCCCACCAGCGAGCAGTAGAACATGGGCATGGCCTGTTCGCCCATCATGCGTTCACTGATGAAGTAGAACGCAATGGCTGCCAGCACCCCGGACACGATCACACCCTTGTAGAGCGCCTTCATGATCTTCTGGTCCGGCGCCTTCACGAAGAAGGTGCCGATGATGGAGGCGATGATGGAAGCGCCGCCAAGCACCAGTGGGTAGATGGTGGCGTTGGCGCCGAACTTCTCGAGCATCAGGCTGCCCAGCACCATGGTGGCGACCACGGTCACGGCATAGGTCTCGAAGAGGTCAGCGGCCATGCCGGCGCAGTCACCCACGTTGTCGCCCACGTTGTCGGCAATCACGGCCGGGTTGCGCGGGTCATCCTCGGGAATGCCGGCTTCCACCTTGCCCACGAGGTCGGCGCCCACGTCTGCACCCTTGGTGAAGATGCCACCGCCCAGTCGCGCGAAGATGGAGATGAGAGAGCCACCGAAGGCGAGGCCGACCAGCCCGTGCAGGTTCTGCTCTTCATTCGCGCCCAGCAGCTGAGGGGCGAGCATGTAGAACCCGGCGCAGCCGAGCAGGCCGAGACCCACCACCAGCATGCCGGTGACCGCACCCCCGCGGAACGCGACGGCCAGCGCGGCCGCCATCCCGTTGTGGGCCGCCTGGGCGGTACGGACATTGGAGCGCACGGAGACATTCATGCCGATGTAGCCGGCCGCCCCGGACAGCAGCGCGCCGAAGGCGAAGCCGACCGCGGTGAACATGTCCAGCAGCACCCACAGCAGGCCGAACAGCACCACGCCGACGATACCGATGGTGGTGTACTGGCGGTTCAGGTAGGCCGAAGCCCCCTGCTGGATGGCTGCCGCGATTTCGCGCATGCGCGCATTGCCTTCAGGCTGCGCCAGAATCCAGCGCACTGACCAGATGCCATAGGCAATGGCCAGGAAGCCGCATAAAACGGAGAATCCCAAATAGGACATGTATGACCCCTCTTGAATGTTATCCAGGACCGGCATTGCCGCTCCGTCGCTGGACGGAAGGACGCCGGTTCGAGTCAGGGAGATAGCGGGCACCCCTGAGGCGTTCCGCACTGCATTTCCGGCCTCCCCCTGTCCGGCCGGGCGCGGGGATTCTCTTAGAAATCAGGCCACTTTGAAAGCTTTGGCGAGCTTTTTGGGCACTGGCGTGTTGGTCAGACGCACATAGTCGGGCAGGCCGTCCCGGAACGGTGGAGAGTCCTCGCCAAGGATCAGCGGTTGCAGGTACCGGTGACAGGCCTCGGTGATCCCGAAACCATCCTCCGTGATGAACTCCCGCGGCAGCTTGCGCTCCACGCTGGCAATTTCCGCAAGCGGCGCATGCCCGATGCTCCACTGATATGGCGCATCGCAGTTGCGTACGATGGACACCATGCATCCGGACTGCCCTGCGAGCGCGAGCTCCACCGCGGCGCGGCCCACGGCATAGGCTTGTTCCACATCCGTGCGAGAGGCGATATGGCGGGCAGCGCGCTGCAGGTAGTCCGCGACCGCCCAGTGCGGCTTGTATCCGAGGCGTTCCTTGATGAGCTGGGCGATCCTGGGTGCCACGCCCCCGAGCTGCGCATGGCCGAAGGCATCCCGGGTGCCCGAGTCAGCGATGAACTCCCCGGAGGCGTTGCGAATCCCTTCCGAGACCACCACCACACAGTGCCCGATGGCGGTGACCGTGTCCCGCACCCGCGCCAGGAAGCGCGCTTCATCCAGCGCAATTTCCGGAAACAGGATGAGGTGCGGCGCCTCGGCCGGCCCGGTATGGGCGAGGCCTGCGGCGGCCGCGATCCAGCCCGCATGGCGGCCCATGACCTCCAGCACGAAGACCTTGGTGGAGGTGCGGGCCATGGAGGCCACATCGAATCCCGCCTCGCGCGTCGATACCGCCACGTACTTCGCCGCCGACCCGAAGCCCGGGCAGGTATCGGTATGGGCGAGATCATTGTCCACGGTCTTCGGGATGTGGATGGCCTGCAGCGGATAGTCCAGCTCCGCGCTCAGCTGGGCGACCTTCAGGCAGGTATCCGCCGAGTCGCCGCCACCGTTGTAGAAGAAATAACCGATGTCATGGGCCTTGAAGACCTCAATCAGGCGCAGGTATTCAGCGCGATTCTCGGCCAGGCCTTTGAGCTTGTAGCGACAGGAGCCGAAGGCGCCCGCTGGCGTATGGCGGAGTGCGGCAATCGCCGCCGCCGGCTCCAGACTGGTGTCGATGAGGTCTTCCTCCAGCGCGCCGATGATGCCATTGCGGCCGGCGAGGACCTTGCCGATACGCGATGCATGCGCCCGCGCCGTTTCGATGACACCGCAGGCACTGGCATTGATGACCGCCGTGACTCCACCGGACTGGGCGTAAAAAGCGTTCCGTACAGGCATTGTTCAAGTCTGCTCCTGCAAATTGCCATTGCATCGTAACCGTGGGGCAGGGGTGGTGAAAGCCCGCTGCGCCCGCCTCATCGCGGCTTTCCTCTATGCCCGGCGAGAGGCTCCTCGGGTACACTGCTCTTCACCACCAGGGAGACAGGGTTTGTCGCGTATCGTGCACATCAAGCGCTTGAGCCTGACGCTGTTCGCGGCGGTGGTGCTGCTTGCGGGTGCGCCGGCGGGGATTGCCGATGATCGTCTGGATCCTCTGACCGAAAACGACATCATCGATCTCACGGAATTGCCCGATTTCGGTGATTCCGCCGGTGTGTACATCTCTCCGGAGCAGGAGCGTCTGCTCGGCCAGGGCTTCATGCGCCAGATGCGCCGCCAGGCGCCGCTGGTGAGCGACGAGGAGGTGGAGGACTACATCCAGAAGGTCGGCATGGAGATCGGCCAGCACGCCGGTTACTACGGCGACTTCACGTTCTTCGTGGTCGACAGCCCCGTCATCAATGCTTTCGCGGTGCCCGGCGGATACATCGGTGTGCACAGCGGACTCATCCTCGGCTCCCGCAACGAGAGCGAGCTGGCCTCCGTGCTGGCCCACGAAGTCTCGCACCTCACGCAGCGCCATGGCGCGCGGATGATCGAAGCCGCGGGGCGCATGAGCATCCCTTCCATGGCGGCTTTCATCGGTGCCATCGTGCTCAGCGCGATCGATCCCCAGCTTGGCATGGGGGCGCTGGCTGCCGTAGGTGCCGCCCAGCAGCAGTACCAGATCAACTTTACCCGTGCGAACGAAAAAGAGGCCGATCGCATCGGCATCGAACTGCTGAACACCTCCGGCTTCAATACGGAAGGCATGGCCAATTTCTTCGAACGCCTGCAAACAGCCAACCGTTACAGCGACCCCGCCTTCATCCCGGAGTACCTGCGCACCCATCCGGTGACCGTCAACCGCATCGCCGAGGCACGCGAGCGCGCAGAGCAGATGCCCACCCGCAATGTCCGGGAGGACAGCTACGAATATCTGCTGGTATGGCAGAAGCTCAATGTGCTGAGCGCACGCGACCCTGCCGAAGCCAAGTCCTTTTACGAAAACCTGCTGCGCGAGGGCGGCTATCGCAATGAAACTGCTGCCCGCTACGGGTATGCCCTCGCCCTGGGCGAGGCCGGTGATTTCGAGCGTGCGCGCATCGAGCTCGACAAGCTGCTGGTGGAGCAACCGAACATCCTCGCCTTCCAGATTGCGCGGGCACGCCTGGAGCAGAAAGCCGGCAAGCTCGACCACGCACTGGCATGGTTCGACAAGGCCCGCCGGGCGGATCCCACAAGTCGCGCGGCCACCTATGGTTATGTCAGCTTGCTTACCCTGACAGGTTCACCCGGAGAAGCGCGGCAGATCCTGCGTGAGTTCGGTGATCCGGAGCAGCGCGATCCGCGTTTCTTCAAACTGCTCGCAGAAGCCGAGGAACGAATGGGTGACCGTGCGAGTTCGCACTACGATCTCGCCGAGTACTATCGCAACATCGGCGAGATGGAGCTCGCCGCGCAGCAGCTGAAGCTCGCCCAGACCATTCCTGATATCTCCCACTATCAGCGTTTGCGGGTGGATGCGCGTCTGGCGGAGATTGAGAAAGACCTCGACCGTCTGGACAGCGAACGCGCCAAACGGCGCGAAAAAGAGGAACGCCAGCGGCGCCGCGACTAGCGGCCGTTCTTGACACGGGAAGCCTTCCCGAAGCGCTCATGGCCTGCGATTGTGACGCAGTGTGAAAGATTCACCATTGTGTGATCTGTCACAGTTTTTGTTGCCCAGCTCTCTACCATCATCATCCGTACGAACTATCATTAAAGGCAGCCATTGATGGCGCCGCTAGCGTGCTGGTAGACAGAGTAAAGGACCACACCCTCATGAAACGACTGAGCCGCATCAGTTCCACCCTGGATTTCCTCGGCCTGCTGGCCCTGACGCTCTCCGTTGTGGTGATGTTGCGCATTCTCGGGCCGCTGGAAGGCCTCTGGCTCAGCCGGCTGGCGGAATCCACGCTCTTCGGCATGCTGGGCGCAACGCTGGGCGTGGCAGTGAGCTCTTTTGGCCTGGCCCGCGTATTCCAGCTCTCGCGCATCATCATGACCACGCCCGATCATCGCAGCCGCCGCCGCGCTCGCCCTGCCATGAGCAACATGGAAACCTTGCGTCCACCGCTTGCGGCACAGCCAGAGCCGGCGGAAGCCCTGGAAGCAGCCGAACTCCCCCGCGTCGCCTGAGGGCGGCGCCGCTCCTTTCTGCCGGCCCCGGCCGGCTCCCCTTGTCGCCTGTCCCCGGGCAAAAGAGAGTGCTGTGACCCCTGCGTCGTGATTTCGATCAGGCTTGGAGCCAGATTGATTGCGTTCTGTCGTTTGAAACGTGAACTGGATCACGTTCCGCTCTCTTTTTTGTGAACAAAATTGAAGCCGCAACCGGATCGCTCTATCGTGCATCTGGCGCCCCGATTTTCGCTCACAAGGAGAAGGACGATGACCCACCCACCCGGTCTTATTCGCGCAGGGATGCTGGCCTTGACCGTGCTCGTATCCCCGTTTGCCGCAGCCGATCCCACACCGCCCGTCGTACTTTACGGCACGGGTGTTGCGGGCGAAGGCAACAATATCTACAAGCTCACGATCCCGGGTACCGGCGCGGGAACCTCGGAGATCTTCGTGGCACTGCCGTCCGATCCCTCGACCAACGACAACTCTCCCAACGGCATAGCCTTCGACAAGTCCCGGGGGCTTCTGTATTACTCCGTCAACCCCGGAACGGCCAACGACCAGATCTATTCCGTGAATGTGGATGACCCGACCGCAGCGCCGGTACTGCGGGGTACGGTCGTCGGGCGCGCCACGGGCGCGCTCATGTATGAGAACGACTACTACTACATCGGCGGCGGTCCGGGCGGCACCAAGGATTTCTACAAGGTCACCTTGGGACCGACGGGCGACGTACTTTCCTCAACCCTGCGTTGCTCCCCCACCACCAGCAGCCGATTCCAGTTGGGCGACCTCGCGGGCCTGCAGGGCGTGATCTACGGTAGCGCCAAGGACACCCTCAACACGAGCAGCACAGCGGATGATCGCTTCGTGTTCTTCCAGCTGAAACTGGACGACTGCAGTCTCACCAGTACGCCACGCCCGGAGCTCAGCCGGCAGCTGCAACTTGCCTGGGGCTCGGATTTCAAGCTGTACGGTTATGACCCGGCCACCCGACTCATCTCCGAGCTCGACATCAACACCGGTGCGGCCAGTACGGGCCCGACTTATGTGCCACTGGTTGGAATGTCCGATCTGGACTCGCTCCCGCCGGAGGCCGCGGTGGAGATCGTCAAGAAGACCAATGACACGGACAACAACGACCCCGCCCTGACCGGGCCCAAGGTGCAGGTGGGCAACCCGGTCACCTGGACTTACTTCGTCACCAACACCGGCCAGCTCACACTGACCGATGTGACCGTGACGGACGACAAACTTTCCGACAGCGAAATCACCTGTGATGACGGTGTGAATGCAGACAACATCGTGGCCTCACTGGCGCCGGATGAATCGGTGACCTGCACGGCGAGCGGTCAGGCGACACTCGGCGGATACGTCAACATCGGCACCGTGGATGCTGGCTTTGAAGGACCCTACGGCCCCGACACGATCGATGCCTCGGACCCCGATCGCTACCTGGGGATCCCGGCTCCTCTCGCATGCCCGGCTGGTGGCTTCTTTACCGAGATGCTGCCCAATGGCGACCTTGCCATCCGCTACGACCAGTTCCCGGCACCGAATGACAACAGCTACGGGGCCAACGCCGTGGGCTGGCCGAATGGCCACAAGTTCAGTGACTACACGGGCAGCGACAAGGCCGGTATCCAGATCAAGGATGCCGGCGGCACGGTGCGGCTCAGCTTCAATCTGGACTACCTCAGTGCCAAGACCGGGACGCCCTCCGGCTTTGCCTCGCTGGGGCCCTTCGGGGGTGACGGCAAGGTGCTGGTCGGATCGCTGACCCCGGCAGACCTCGAATGGGATACCTCGTTGGCGCGCAACCTGAATGATCTCGGCTATTTCAGCAGCGGCGTGCAGGTGCAGGGTCTCGCGGTCGCGAACCTGCTGCTGGCCTCGCCGCCCACCGCCGACAAGATCAGCGACTACACGCTGACCCCGGCGGCCGAGACGGCCTTCCCTGCGGGCTGGAACTTCCACAATACCTACTTCGCAGTGCTGAAGGCCGCCAAGCTGTCGGCCATCGGTTTCAATCCCGCGACGTGGACCGTTGAACCCAACCCCACCGCCTTGCACAACTCGCCAGCCAAGAAATGCCCGCCCGTACCGGGCCAGGAACTCTTGGTGGTGAAGCGTGAGGTCAAGGACAAGCAGGTGAAGATCACCGTGCAGAACGACTCCGCGACCAACAATGCCGTGCTCACCCAGTTGCGAGCGACCTGGCCGCAGGCCATCAACGGCAACCTCGTGCAGATCAAGCTCGATGGGGACGTGCTCTGGAGCAACACCACAGGCGTGGGCGGTGGCTCCACCGATGCTCTCGGCAATCCGGTGGGCGTTCCGCCCCTGGTGACCGATATAGCCAAGCGCACCATCACCAAGGGCACCAGTGACGTTTACACCCTGGTGTTCAAGAACAACGCTGCGCCCCTCAGCAATTCGGCTTACGGTGGCTTGCTGTGGTTTGGCGGTGATGAACTCGCGCCCTTCGTGGCCCCGCCTCCCTGAGCTGCGCTGAGCGGAGGACACTGACCTGCGGGTCGGTGTCCTCTGTGGCCGCTCCTGACGGTCAATATTTTTTACACTCGCCACGAGCAGTCCGGCGCGAGCTGCATGCTCTGGCAAAGAGCGTGTGGAGCGAGTGTCGACTGGTTCGCACATTTCCCGTGACTCGCCTCACACTACAGAAAAGTCATCACCAAGTGGCCACGGTTTTCGGTCCGTCGTGTGAGCCGTGAGAGCCACGCGTTCTGCCTTTGTAAAGATTCCAGACACTCCGACAGCAAGCGCTTCCGGCGCCTGCAGACTCCCCATTTCACACGTTGAAACAGCAGCTTGAATGCGCATTGCCTGCGCCGTGGGTGATTGCGTCTGGCGTCTTTTTCGTACCGGCCTTCATAGCCCCATGGGGTGCCGAGCCCCGTGGATTGCCCCCTGCGCCCCGAATGGATGCGGCCTGCTTCTTGCAACCACTGACTCGAAACCAGATTCGCCCGTGCCCGGGATGGTGCAGGCTGATTGCAAACAGACAAGCGCCCGAGAGCGCAGGACAAGGAAACAATCATGATAAAGCCCACGACTACCGGAGCTGCTGCGCTCGCAGCCTGTG
>JBDLQR010000462.1:0-3611 GCA_039800485.1 Pseudomonadota bacterium | reverse complement strand
GAGGACTTCATCCAGCATCTTCTTGGCATCGCCAAAGAGCATGCGGTTGTTTTCCTTGTAGAAGAGCGGATTGTCCACACCGGCATAACCGGAAGCCATGGACCGCTTCATCACGATGGAGGTGCGAGCCTTCCAGACCTCGAGCACCGGCATGCCCGCAATGGGGCTGTTCGGATCGTCCTGGGCGCCCGGATTCACGATGTCGTTGGCGCCGATCACCATGGTGACATCCGTTTCCGGAAACTCATGGTTGATCTCTTCCATTTCCGCCACGATGTCGTAAGGCACCTTGGCCTCGGCAAGCAACACGTTCATGTGACCGGGCATGCGCCCCGCGACCGGATGGATCGCGAAATGCACGTCCGCGCCGCGCTCACGCAGCAGCTTGGTGATCTCGAACACCGTATGCTGGGCCTGTGCCACCGCCATGCCGTAGCCCGGCACGAGGATGATTTTGCTGGCATTGCGCAGCAGCTCGGCGGTCTCCTCCGCGCTGATCGGCTGAACCTCACCCTGCGGACCCTCGCTTGAAGCAACGGTACCCGTGCCCGTGCCAAAGCCGCCTGCGATGACGCTGAAGAAGTGGCGGTTCATGGCGCGGCACATGATGTAGGACAGAATCGCACCAGAGGAGCCCACCAGCGCGCCGACCACGATCAGCAGATCGTTGCCGAGCATGAACCCGGTAGCAGACGCGGCCCAGCCCGAGTAGCTGTTCAACATCGACACTACCACCGGCATGTCGGCGCCGCCGATGGCCATCACCATGTGGATGCCGAAAACCAGCGCGATGCCGGTCATGATGAGCAGGCACAGCGTGCCAGCCCAGCCGGAATCCGCGTTCAGGAACAGGTTGCAGAAGAAGATGACCGCCAGCAGTGCCACCAGATTGAGATAGTGGCGGCCCGGCAGCAGCAAGGGCTTGCCGCCGATCTTGCCGGAGAGCTTGCCGAAGGCGATCACGGAGCCGGAGAAGGTCACGGCACCGATTAGGATGCCGATATAGATCTCCACCTCATGGATGGTCTTCTCCACGCCTTCGAAGTGCACCGAGGTGTCGAAGAAGGTGGCATAGCCGATGAGCACCGCGGCCAGACCCACCAGGCTGTGCATGAGCGCCACCAGCTCCGGCATCTCGGTCATCTGCACGCGATGGGCGGCGTACCAGCCGATACCGCCGCCAAGCGCCATGGTGATGAGAATCGGCCAGAGGCTAGTGACTTTCGGACCCAGCACGGTGGCGAGGATCGCAAGCGTCATCGCCGCAATGCCGTAGTAGTTGCCGCGACGTGAAGTCTCGGGATTGGAAAGGCCGCCCAGGCTCAGGATGAAGAGCACCGTGGCGGCGATGTATGAAACGGTTACCAGACCTTCGCTCATGACTTACTCCGATCGCCGGAACATGCGCAGCATGCGCTGGGTGACGGCAAAGCCGCCGACCATGTTGATGGTGGTGAGAATCAGCGCAAGCCCTGCCAGCAGGGTCATCATGAAGCCTGGCGCCGAGACCTGGATGAGTGCCCCGATTGCAATGATGCTGCTGATGGCGTTGGTCACGCTCATCAATGGCGTATGCAGGGCGGGCGTCACGTTCCAGATCACCATGTAGCCCACGAAGCAGGCCAGCACGAACACCATCAGGTGCGACATGAAGGCCGCAGGCGCGACGGTTCCCAGCCAGAAGAGGCCGAGTCCGGCGGCCGCCAGCACCACCAAGGGCTGCAGGGCCGGTGGGATCAACGGTTTCTTTTCCGGGACCACAGGCGCAGCGGCAGCCGGCTTGGCGCCGGCCGGGGGCGCTGCGGAGAGCTTCGGCGCCGGCGGTGGCCAGGTGATTTCGCCCTCCTTGACCACCGTCGCGCCGCGGATCATCTCGTCTTCCATGTTCACCACGGCCACACCATCCTTGGCCGTGCAAAGTTCTTCCAGCAGGCGCAGCAGGTTGGTGGCATAGAGCTGGCTCGACTGGCGCGCCATGCGGCTGGGGAGATCGGTGTAGCCGACGATCGACACGCCATGACGCTGCACCACTTCACCGGGCACGGTGCAGGCACAATTGCCACCCTGCTCGGAGGCGAGGTCCACGATGACGCTGCCGTCCTGCATGGACTTGACCATCTCTTCGGTGATGAGCTTGGGCGCGGGCTTGCCGGGGATCAGTGCCGTGGTGATGACCACATCCACCTCACGGCATTGCTTGGCGATCGCTTCGGCCTGGGCCTTCTGATAGCCCTCGCTCATGACCTTGGCGTAGCCGCCGGTGCCTTCACCCTCTTCCTGGTAGTCGACGCCCACGAACTCGGCGCCGAGACTCTTGACCTGATCCTTGACCTCCGGACGGGTGTCCATGGCGCGCACGATGGCGCCGAGGCCATTGGCAGCACCAATGGCCGCAAGTCCGGCCACCCCGGCGCCGATCACGAAGACCTTGGCCGGCGGAACCTTGCCAGCCGCCGTGACCTGACCGGTGAAGAAACGACCGAAGTTCTGTGCCGCCTCGATGACCGCGCGGTAGCCCGCGATATTGGCCATGGAGCTCAAGGCATCCAGCTTTTGCGCGCGGGAGATGCGCGGCACGCTGTCCATGGCGAGCACGGTTGCCTTGCGCGCCGCGAGCTTGTCCATGAGATCAGGGTTCTGGGCTGGCCAGAGAAAAGAGATGAGCGTCGCGCCCTCGCGCAGCAGGTCCACCTCGTGGCAGCCGAGCGAAGGATGCGGCTCCGGTGCGCGCACCTTCAGCACGATATCCGAGTCCGCCCAAAGCTTTGCGGCATCGTCGACTATCTCGACGCCGACTTCCGAGTACGCCTCGTCAGACAGATCTGCCGAGAGGCCCGCCCCCTTCTGCAGAGCAACGGTAAAGCCCAGCTTGATGAGCTTGCCCGCCACCTCCGGCGTGGTTGCCACGCGGCGTTCGCCCGCATGGATCTCCTGTGGAATCCCGATACGCAATGGAAATCTCCTTTCAGAAAAAGCCCGCCGGGCGCAGTGACGCCCGGATTGTCCGCAGTGGCCGAGGCCCCTCGCCCAGGGGCCATTCCAGATTCAGGTTCATCCAGGTCCGGCACGCCTGATTCGGTGCATCGGGCGTGGTCCATACTGAGGCGTATGGAGGGAGGGCGATGTTGTGCTGCAGTATTGTGGCAATTCGCGACCGGAACCGCCAGTGTCCGGGCGGTTCCAGCCTCAGCGGCGGAGCAGGTCCACCACCTCACCCAGCCGGTCGAGGCCCTCCTCATGCCAGGGATGGGGGATGACCGAGACATGCTCGGCACCCGCTTCGGCATACTCCGCAAAGCGGTCCGCAATTTCCTGCAGGGAACCCCGGAAGGGAATGGCGCTTGGCATGGGCCCGAAAGGCCCCGAGGTGAAGTCGACGGCCACCGTGGCGCCCTGGGACAGCGAGGCCGGGTCCCGGCCCCATTTCTCGCATGCGGCCTCGATTGGGGCCCAGGCATCGCGATAGGTCTGCAGTGCACTGTCACCAAAGGCAATCATGCAGTTCCACATGTCGGCCTGCTGGGCCACCAGGCGGGACATGCGCGGCTTGCCCTTGAGGGTGCCTATCATCAATGGCGGCGCAGAAAACGCAGATTTGGGCAGCAACGCCG
>JBDLQR010000461.1:0-3551 GCA_039800485.1 Pseudomonadota bacterium | reverse complement strand
CAAGGGCATAGACAGCCGCATCCTGTTGCGCAGGGTGGCGGCCCTGGTGGCAGAAGCAGGTTATGAAGTGATGAACATCGATGCGACCGTGATCTGCGAGCAGCCGCGGGTGTCGCCGCATGTGGCGCTCATGCGCACACGCATCGCGGAGGATCTCGCAATCGCCGAGGATCTGATCAACCTCAAGGGCACCACCACGGAGAAGATGGGCTTCACCGGACGCGGGGAAGGCATTGCTGCCATGTCAGTCGCATTGATCAAGCCGCGAGGCGGCTGAGCCGCCAAGAGCACGCCCGGGACTTCAGGGCCCGGTCTGCAGACACATCGATTCAATCCGGGCATTGGAGCCGATGGCCGTACCGTTGATGCCCTGGACCTGGGCCGCAGCGGTGGCACACGCGGTGGCATCCTCGAACGGTATCTTGTCTATCACCAGATCATTGCCATTGGCGGTGACGGCGATGATCCACAGTATCCACTTCATGGTGTGCTGCTCCCGATCAGGAATGGGGGTGGCGTTTCAGCAGGACATAGAGCGCGCCCGTGCCGCCATCCGCGGGCTGCGCGCTGATGAAGGCGGTGACTTCTCCAAGATGGCCCAGCCAGTATGCGACGCGCGGTTTCAGCACCGGTGCGAGACCCGGCGATCGATAGCCCTTGCCGTGAACCACCCGCACACATTTCAGGCCTGCCTCAACGCCACGCCGGATGAAAATGGCCAGTCGCTGCCGCGCTTCATCCACGGTCTGTCCATGCAGATCAAGTGTGGCCTCAATCGGAAACTCACCGCGTCGCAGACGTCGCCAGAGCGCAGGCTGCAGGCCCGGGCGACGGAACTCCAGGTGGTCAGCCTCGTTCAACTCGGTGTCCGAGGGTTCGGCAAATGACATGACAGGCGTCGGTTGGATGCGACGTCGGGGCGGCAATCGGGGTTTGCGTGCTGGCAGCGGTGCCGTGTCGTGACTGAGCGGCCGCACGTCGGCAACGGCAGAGCGGAAGAGGGCTTCCTCTTCGGGCGAGAGTGAGGGCACGGGATTCTTGCGAGGCAGTGTTCTGCGCATGCGCGGGAAGACTCCGGGTGACGGGGGCGAGGCGTGAGCCCGCCGGAAATCTATCACGCCGGGCAGGTGCGCATGGTACGCTGCGCGCCGGCCGCCACCACCCCATGCCGGGAGTCCCGTCGTTTTCATGCCTGCTCCGACCGATATCCTGACCGCAGAGTCGGCACCCGCCCGCAGCGCCATCACCGGCCGCCTCCGCCCGCGCCGACGGCCTCAGCCAGCCCAGGAGGAAGGTGTTTACCGCACCATGATCCTCACCTCCATTGCGGATATCGATCCCCAGCGCTGGGACCGGCTGGTCGGCCCTGCCGCCATCACGCGCTCCCATGCCTACCTCAGTGCAGTCGAGGCGGCCGCGATACCGGAATGCCGTTACTTTTATCCGGTGGTCTTCAATGCCCGGAACGAGATCGTGGCCCACGCCTGCGTGTACACCATCAGCACGGATTTCGCGCAATTGTTGCCGCGGCCCCTGCAGCATGTGGTGGAGGCGGTCCGGCACCTCCGGCCATCCCTGCTCAAGGCACGCATCACCGAATGCGCCTCGCCACTGGTGGCCGGACATTCCCTTTCCGTGGCGAGCGACGCTCCGCGTGCGCGCCTCATAGCCCGCCTTGCCGACGCGACGGCCGACATTGCCTGGGACGAAGGCAGCTCCCTGGTCGTGATCCGTGATTTCCTGCCCGAAGAAACCGATGTGGTGGAGGCTCTGCAGGGGCGCGGCTTCAACTGTGTGGCCAACATGCCGCTCGCCCGGATCACAGTGCGTTGGAACTCCCATGAGGAATATCTCGCGGCGATGAAGCCCCGGTATCGCAAGGATGTGGTGCGAAGGCTGCGTCGCGCACGGGAGCCGGGTCTGACCGTGCGGCGGATCGAACAGTTCGGTGACGCGGCACAAACCTGGTTGAGACAGGTGCTGGTGGTGCAACAGGCCGGCTCACGCTTCAAGCGCGAAGTGCTGACGGATGAGTACTACCGCCAGATGGATCGTCGACTCGGCCGGGACAGTTGCCTGCTGGTGGCTGAAAAGGATGGCGAGGCGATCGCGCATGGCATGGTGATCACCGATCGGGACAACACGGTGGCCACGTTCTTTGGTCGCGAGGCTGGCAAGCCGGGGCGGGAATGGTTCCTGCTGGTGGATGAAGTCATTCGCGCGGGCATCGAACGCAGGAGCCGCCATATCCATCTCGGGCTCGGGTCTTACGAGGCCAAGTCGCTGGTGGGAGCCGAACGCTTGCCGCTCACGATTCTCTGCCGCAGCCGTTACCGGCTGGTCAACTGGCTCATGCGCTGCATTCCCGGGATCGTCAATCGCAGTGCGCGTCCTGCGCCCGGGATTTTCAGGGACTGAGTCCTCCCACGGCAGTCGAAGGCTGGGCCCGCGTAAGGTCCCACAGCCCACCGAGAATGGCGACAGTCACGCGCAGGCAATAAAGGGAAGTTGCCAGCAGCGCGGCCTGTGGCAGGCTGAGACCGTGGAGCATGTACAGCGCACCCCCGGCCAGATCGCCCAGATGCAAGCCCCCCACATTCACCGGGATCACCTGCAGCAAGGCCCCGCAGGCCACCACGCCCAGGAGATCCGTGAAGGCAATCTCGACCTCCCACATGCGCGCAAGATTCCAGACTGCGAGTGCGAGCAGCAGCTGCATGCCGAGCGAGAAGGCGAGTGCGGAAAGCGTGCCGGGCACATGAGTGCGCAGAGGACGCAGTATTCTCAGCGTGCGGCGGCGCAGACCACGCAGGCTTGAGAGCGCGAGAATGGGCAGCAGGCCCGCCCCCAGCACAATGGCAACCAGCCAGAGTCCTTCCTCGGCCAGTCGATCAATCATCCATGGCATCGCAAGCAGCAGCAGCGCCAGCGAGCCGAGCAGATGATCAAGCACGATGCCGCCCGCGATACGTCGAGGGGACATCCCGGGCGCTGCGGCGCTGCAGAGTGCAAAGCGGGTTATGTCACCACCGACCGAGAGCGGCACGAAGGCCTGGTAGAAGCTGGCGCTCGCGGTAAGACGCAGCGCGTGCAAGGGTGGGAGATCAAGATTGATCAGACGCATCACGGTGCGGAAGCGGCCGGCGTAGCAACAGAAGGCGCTGAGGGTGAGCACCAGCGAGATGCACACGCTTACGCCCCTGGCCTGTGGCAGGGCCGCGAGTTCGCCGCGCAGACTGAAGAAGAGCAAACCAAGACCCGTCACGGCGAGGCCCGCGCGCAACAGCATCAATCCGCGTCGCATGTGCAAGGTCGGTGAGGCCGGATCAGGCAGCGAGGCCGTGCCAGCGGCTCAGGCCACGAAGCGTCGTGCGTTCGCGAACAGGGCAAACCAGGGAGACTCCATCGATTGCCAGGCGGGCGACAACCATGAGAACTGCTTGCTCAGGAACACGCGCTCAGGGTGGGGCATGAGAATGGTGGCCCGCCCGTCCGTGGACGTGACGCCCGTGATGCCCCCTGCCGAACCATTCGGATTGTGCGGGTAGTGG
>JBDLQR010000460.1:0-4289 GCA_039800485.1 Pseudomonadota bacterium | reverse complement strand
ATACATTCTTCCGCTCCACCGTTCAGGTATCGACTTCCGCAACGCCGGACGTCGTCAAACCCGAGTCCTGAGTCCAACCTCCAGCCATAAGAAAGACACAGCCATGGCAAACGCACAAGCGGCGCACCACCATTACTTTGTTCCCGAGTCCAGCAAATGGCCCATCATTTCCACGATATCGATTTTCACCATGTTCGTGGGTGGGGCGCTCACGCTGAACGACAGCGGAGTCGGGCCGGAGATTCTCGGTGCCGGTTTCATCCTTTTTGTCTACATGCTCTTCGGCTGGTTCGGTGACGTCATCCGTGAGAGTGAAAAGGGTATCTACGGGCAGTGGGAGGACACGAGCTTCCGCATGGGGATGATGTGGTTCATCTTCTCGGAGGTCATGTTCTTTGCGGCGTTCTTCGGCGCTCTCTTCTACGCCCGCGTGCTGTCGGTGCCGTGGCTGTCCGGCGCAGGCAGCGAAGCGACCACCCATGCCGTGCTGTGGCCAGAGTTCCTCGCGGACTGGCCCTTGCTCAAGCTTCCCAGCGACTACGGTTTCAGCGAAGCCAAGGATGTGATCGGCGCCTGGGGTGTGCCTGCGCTCAACACGGCCATCCTGCTCGCCTCCGGGGGCACGGTGACCTGGGCGCACTGGGGTCTTCAGAACAACAATCGCAGCCAGCTCATCATCGGTCTGGCGCTGACAGTGGCCCTTGGTGTTGTCTTCGTATTCATGCAGGCTGAGGAATACAGCCACGCCTACAACCATCTCGGCCTGACGATGAACACCGGCATCTACGGTGCCACGTTCTTCCTGCTCACGGGTTTCCACGGGTTCCATGTGACGATGGGCACCATCATGCTGGCCGTGATTCTGGCCCGTTCAATCCGTGGGCACTTCAAGCCGGAACACCACTTTGCCTTCGAGGCCGTTGCCTGGTACTGGCACTTCGTGGACGTGGTGTGGATCGGCCTCTTCATCTTCGTGTACTGGATCTGACCTCAGTCAGATAAGCAAAAGAAAAGGGCGCCTCGGGCGCCCTTTTTTATTCCCCACCCAAGCTCAGCGTCCTCCGCGCGGCTCGATGATTCCGAGTGCGTAGAGCACCATCAACAGCACGAACAGGCCGATGGACAGTCCAACCCTCAGGGTGAGAGCCTTGACCCCGGCGCTGCTTCCGCGTGGGCCGCGGAAAAGAGCCTTGAAGGCGGTTGCCAGTGCGCCCAGGATCATGATCAACAGGCCTATCACGATGTATTTGATGAATGGATGGTTATCCATCGATACCTCCGCAGGATTCAGTGGGAGACGGACCGTATGACGCAGGCCCTCACCGCGCGGCCGTGGGCGGACAGGGAGCGGGTGCGATGAGCGCCCGCCGTTTTCGGCCGGGGGTGGCATCCACCGTGGTCTTGATTCTACTTTTTCCGACGCTGCTCAGTCTTGGTTTCTGGCAGCTGGATCGGGCCACCCAGAAAAAAATGCTGCACAAAGAGCTGGAAGCCCAGCGTGATGCGCCCATGCTCGAGCTTGACCGACTGGACGGCGCTGAGCTGGAAGAAAACATTGGCCGCGCCACGGCGCTTCAAGGGCATTACAGGCAGCCGCAATTCCTGCTCGACAACCGTGTGCGGAACAGGATTCCGGGCTATGACGTGTTCACCCCGTTCGAGCTCGAGAAGGGCGGCGTCATTCTGGTCGCACGAGGCTGGATCCCCGCAGGTGACGACAGAGCGCGCATGCCGCAAGTGCAGGTGGATGGCAAACCGCGCCGGGCGGAAGGACGCCTCGGGCGAGCGCCAAGCACAGGCATCAGACTTTCCGGTCAGCAGATGATCGAACAGACCAGCGAGACCCTTTACCGGATACAGCATGTGGATCCTCTGGTGCTGGGTGACAGACTGCAGACGACCCTGCCCAAGGCGGTACTTTTTCTGGGTGCAGATGCGGAGAACGGCTACGATCGCGACTGGCCCGTGTTGAATGCACAAACCGGCAAGCATGAAGCCTATGCCACCCAGTGGTTCGCCATGGCCGGGGTATTGCTGCTGCTCTACTTCAAGATCAATTTCCGACGGAATGCTTCCAAGTGAACCCACCTAGGTCTGTTTCCAGAACGCGTAATCGCCTCGTCCTGCTGCTGATCATCGGCATCTTCGTTGGCCCCATCGTGCTCGCCTGGTTGTTCTCCAGCGGCCGACTCGCCCTGCCGGGGGAAGAACTGACTCATCGTGGCCAGTTGCTCGACCCTCCTCTGGATCTGTCCGCGGAGGGGGCACGTCCTGGAATCTCTCCCCTGTTCCGTCTGCAACCCAGTGAATGGGCTGTGGTGTTGTTGCAAACCGGGACATGTGCGGAAGAGCCTTGCGGCAAAACGCTGGATGATCTCCTCACGCTTCGAGAGCTGATCGGTCAGGGCGGCGTGCGCGTTTCCACCCACGCCATCACCGGGCTGCCCGGCGCACCGGAGAGACACGCAACCCGTGTCCACCCGGATGCGGAATCGCTCGCCTTTCTTGCCGCGCGCTTGCCCTCTTCGGGGGACAGTGGTCCCCTGCCGGCCATCGTGCTGGTCGACTGGCGGCACCAACTCATGATGCGTTATGCCGCGAGCGGTGAACTGTCCAACATCCAGCGTGACCTCAAGCGCCTGTTGCGCGCCTCAGCCATCAAGTGACCATGCGAAAACTTCATCTCATCCTCGCCTGCCTGCTCCCGATCCTGGCTTTCACGGTGATCGTGAAGGGAGCCTACGTCCGTCTGACAGATGCCGGACTCGGCTGCCCCGACTGGCCGGGCTGCTATGGCCAGTTGCTGGTGCCGGAGACCGCACAGGAAATCACGGACGCAGAGAGCCTCGCGGCCCGACCGTTGGAAACAGGCAAGGCCTGGAGCGAAATGATCCATCGCTACATGGCTTCCGGTCTGGGTGCGCTCATTCTGGTGCTGGCCGCGCTCGCCTGGCAGCAAAGACGCGCGCAGAAGCCCTGGGTTGCACTCACTCTGGTGCCCTTGGTGATGTTCCAAGGTCTGCTCGGCATGTGGACGGTCACCTTGCTGTTGAAGCCCTTGGTAGTGGCCTTGCATCTTCTCGGAGGTTTCACCCTCCTCTCCCTGCTCTGGTGGAACCTGCTGGAAGTCGGCGGAGCAAGCCGGGCAGCCCCGGGTGTACAGGCCGTGAACGCCCTGCGTCCCTGGGCGCTGTTCGCCGTGGCCGCGGTCTTCCTGCAGGCATTTCTCGGGGGCTGGACCAGCACCAACTACGCCGCCCTTGCCTGTACCGATTTCCCGCGTTGCCACGGCCAGTGGTGGCCGGAGATGGATTTCGCGAACGGCTTCGTGCTGTGGCGCGGCCTCGGAATCAACTATGAGTTCGGTGTTCTGGAGACACCGGCCCGCACGGCGATCCATTTCACCCACCGGCTCGGAGCAGTCGTGGTCCTGCTGACCTTGCTGTGGGTGTTCCGGCAGACTCGCCGGTTGCCCGCGGCCGGTCGCGCGATCGGCTGGTGTATACTCGCGTTGCTCACGCTGCAGATAGCGTTGGGGGTTACCAATGTGGTCAGGGGTCTGCCCCTGCCGGTGGCCGTGATGCATAACGGCGTCGCTGCCTTGCTGCTCCTCAGCGTGGTCACCCTCTACCGTTACACCCGACCCAGCGGCCCTTGACCGGACCCAGGATCATGACCAAGCCAACTGCCCCCGATACGACGATCGCCGCTGCGGCCCCCACCTGGCGGGATTACCTCGAGCTCTGCAAGCCGCGGGTGGTCTACCTGATCGTCTTTACCGCCATCATCGGCATGCTGCTGTCCACGCCAGGCTTGGTGCCGCTGGATGTACTGGTCATCGCCACCGTGGGGATCGGCCTCGCGGCCGCCTCCGCCGCGGCCATCAACCACGTGGCTGATCACCGCATCGATGCCCTCATGGCGCGCACCCAGAACCGTCCGCTGCCGCAAGGAGAACTCACTACACAGCAGGCGCTGATCTTCGCGCTGGTGCTGGGTGCCGTGTCGATGTACCTGCTGGTCGCTTTCATCAATATCCTGACCGCAGTGCTCACTTTCTTCTCGCTCATTGGCTACGCGGTCATCTACACGATGTATCTGAAGCGAGCCACACCACAGAACATCGTCATCGGGGGTGCCGCAGGCGCTGCTCCGCCGGTACTCGGCTGGACGGCTGTCACCGGCACGCTGGACCCGCATGCATTGCTGTTGTTCCTGATCATCTTTGCGTGGACCCCGCCGCACTTCTGGGCGCTCGCCATCTACCGGCGCGCCGAGTACGCCAAGGC
>JBDLQR010000459.1:0-7069 GCA_039800485.1 Pseudomonadota bacterium | reverse complement strand
TCTCGTTGTCGAAGATGTACTGCTTGCGCTCGATGATGTCGATGTGGCCCGTGAAGAGCTCACCCGAGCCCACCGGGAGCTGGATCGGCAGGGCGGCCTTGGTGAGGCGGTCCTGGATCATCTCGACGCAGCGCTCGAAGTTCGCGCCGACGCGGTCCATCTTGTTCGAGAAGATCATGCGCGGGACCTTGTAGCGGTCCGCCTGGCGCCACACGGTCTCCGTCTGCGGCTCGACGCCGGCGACGGAGTCCAGCAGGGTCACGGCGCCGTCGAGCACGCGGAGCGAACGCTCCACTTCGACGGTGAAGTCCACGTGCCCCGGGGTGTCGATGATGTTGATGCGGTATTCCGGCCCCTCGCCCTTCTTGTCCGACTGGCCATGGCGCATCCAGAAGCAGGTCGTCGCGGCCGACGTGATCGTGATGCCGCGCTCCTGTTCCTGCTCCATCCAGTCCATGGTGGCTGCGCCATCATGGACTTCACCGATCTTGTGGGACCGGCCGGTGTAGAAAAGGATGCGCTCGGAAGTCGTGGTCTTGCCGGCGTCGATATGTGCCGCGATACCGATATTCCGATAGCGCTCGATGGGGGTCGTACGTGCCACTGCGGGGTCTTCCTTACTGAATCCTGGGACTTACCAACGGTAATGAGAGAACGCGCGGTTGGCTTCTGCCATCTTGTGCGTGTCCTCGCGCTTCTTCACCGCGGTGCCGCGGTTTTCCGATGCATCGAGGAATTCCCCGGCCAGACGGCGGTCCATGGACTTCTCGCCGCGCTTGCGGGCCGCATCCACGATCCAGCGCATCGCCAGCGCACTGCGGCGATTGGGGCGGACCTCAACGGGAACCTGGTAAGTGGCACCGCCCACGCGGCGGGACTTCACTTCCACCCGGGGCTCCACATTGCCGAGCGCCTGCTTGAACAGGTCGATGGCCTCGCCACGACCCCGCTTGCCGATTTCGTCCAGCGCGTCGTAGACGATTTTCTCGGCCACGGACTTCTTGCCCGAGTCCATCAGCATGTTGATGAACTTGGCCACGGTCTGGTCCCCGAACTTGGGATCCGGGAGGATTTCACGCTTGGCGGCAACGCGACGTCTGGACATAGGATTCAGCTACTCGAATGGGTTCGGGGAGGAAGTGGCGATCAGGACTTGGGACGCTTGGCACCGTACTTGGAACGGCCCTTGCGGCGATCACTGACGCCAGAGGTATCGAGGGTGCCGCGCACCGTGTGGTAGCGCACACCCGGAAGATCCTTCACGCGGCCACCGCGAATGAGGATCACGGAGTGTTCCTGAAGGTTGTGGCCCTCACCACCGATGTAGGTGGTGACTTCCTGACCGTTGGTCAGGCGAACACGCGCAACTTTTCGGAGCGCTGAGTTCGGCTTTTTCGGGGTCGTGGTGTAGACACGGGTGCACACGCCGCGTTTCTGCGGGCAGCCTTCCAATGCTGGTACAGCACTTTTCTTGACCTGACGACGCCGGGGGTTGCGCACTAACTGATTGATTGTGGCCATCTCAATACCGCATCGACCGCGAGGGCCGGATTCGTGTCACCCCATAGCTCCGGGCGGGCGCCTGGAGTGTCGTGGTGAAGTTAACCGTATTGTCTAGCGTCCGTATCGCCGGACTCCCGACGCTGATCGACGGGGACAGTCCGGTCTTCCCTGGCGGGGTCACTCGCTGTTGAGGCGGGACTGGCTGGAAAGACGATTCACGGCGCGAAAAAAACGACAGGCGCGGGATGTTCCCGGCCTGTCGAGGAGCGGGATTATAGGGAGGCCGTTACCGGAGTGTCAACGACTCTCCCTGCTCCATTTCAGTTCGACTGCCCTATTCGGCCGGCTCCGATTCGGACGGAGTCGTCGTGAACGCGAAGTTCGGGGCATCTGCTCCCTGACGACGCTTGCGACGGCGGTCATTGTGATAGGTGAAGCCCGTTCCGGCGGGGATCAACCTGCCGACGATGACGTTCTCCTTGAGGCCACGCAGCTCATCGCGCTTGCCGGTCACGGAGGCCTCGGTCAGCACGCGGGTCGTTTCCTGGAAGGATGCCGCGGAGATGAAGGACTCCGTGGCCAGGGACGCCTTGGTGATACCGAGCAACAACTGGATGTGACCTGCCGGACGCTTGCCCTCGGCCTCCATCCGGTCGTTCTCTTCCAGCAGCCGCTCCTTCTCGATTTGCTCGCCAGTCAGGTAACGGGTGTCACCCGGATCAGCCACCTCTATCTTGCGCAGCATCTGGCGCACGATGACTTCGATGTGCTTGTCGTTGATCTTCACACCCTGGAGGCGGTAGACCTCCTGTACCTCATTGACCACATAACGGGTGAGGTCCGGCACGCCCTTCAGGCGCAGGATGTCATGCGAGTCGGCGGCACCGTCACTGATCACGTCACCCTTTTCGACATGTTCGCCCTCGAACACCGTCACGTGGCGCCACTTCGGAATCAGTGTCTCGATTTCCTCGCCAGTGTCCTGACGGATGATCAGACGCTGCTTGCCCTTGGTGTCCTTGCCGAAGGATACGGTGCCGCTGGCCTCCGCGAGAATGGCGGGTTCCTTGGGCTTGCGCGCTTCGAAGAGGTCGGCCACTCGGGGCAGACCACCCGTGATGTCGCGGGTCTTGGAAGACTCCTGGGGAATGCGGGCGAGAATGTCACCCACCTTCACCTGGCCACCTTCTTCTTGCGTGATGATGGCGTTGGGCGGCAGGAAGTACTGGGCGGTCAGCTCGGTGCCCGGGATCTTGATTTCCTTGCCGTTGGCATCCACCAGCTGGATCATGGGCCGGAGATCCTTGGCGGAGGAACCGCGCTGCTTGGGATCGGTCACCACCATGCTGGAAAGACCGGTGATTTCATCCACCTGCCGCATCACGGTCACGCCCTCGACGACGTCCTTGAAGCGGGCCACACCATTCACCTCGGTGACGATCGGGTGGGTGTGTGGATCCCAGTTCGCCACGTTCTGCCCGGATTTCACGTTGGCGCCCTCGCCGACCAGCAGGGTCGCGCCGTAAGGCACCTTGTAACGCTCGCGCTCACGGCCGATTTCGTCCATCACCACCAGCTCACCCGAACGGGAGACGGAGATGAAGGTGCCGTTTTCATGACGCAGCACCTTGAGGTTGTGCAGACGGATGACCCCACCGAACTTGACCTCGATGCTGCTGACAGCCGCGGCACGGGAAGCCGCACCACCAATGTGGAAGGTACGCATGGTCAGCTGGGTGCCGGGCTCGCCGATGGACTGTGCCGCGATGACACCCACGGCCTCGCCCACGTTCACCAGATGGCCGCGGGCCAGGTCGCGCCCGTAACACTGCGAGCACACACCATATCGGGTTGAGCAGGTGATGGGTGATCGCACCAGCACCTCATCAACACCCATGTCGTCCAGAATCTGGACCCACTTTTCATCGAGCAGTGTGCCGGCTGGGGCAATGACGTCCGTGGTGCCCGGCCGGCAGAGGTCCACCGCCGTGACGCGACCGAGTACCCGATCACGCAGAGCCTCGACCACGTCGCCGCCTTCAACCATGGGCGCCATCACGATGCCCTTCTCGGTGCCGCAATCGTGCTCGGTGACTACCAGATCCTGCGCCACGTCCACGAGGCGACGGGTCAGGTAACCCGAGTTGGCGGTCTTCAGCGCCGTGTCGGCAAGGCCTTTGCGGGCGCCGTGCGTGGAGATGAAGTACTGGAGCACGTCCAGGCCTTCACGGAAATTTGCCGTGATGGGCGTTTCGATGATCGAGCCGTCCGGCTTGGCCATCAGGCCTCGCATCCCGGCCAGCTGGCGAATCTGCGCCGCCGAGCCGCGCGCGCCGGAGTCCGCCATCATGTAGATCGAGTTGAACGAGGCCTGCTTGACCACCTTGCCGGTGGTATCAGTCACGGTCTCCGAGCCGAGCTTCTCCATCATCGCCTTCGCGACCTGGTCGTTGGTATGGGACCAGATATCGACCACCTTGTTGTAGCGCTCGCCGGTGGTGACGAGACCGGAGGCATACTGCTCTTCGATCTCCTTCACGCCCTCTTCTGCGGTCTTGATGATGTTGATCTTTTCTTCGGGCACGACCATGTCGTCCACCCCGATCGACACCCCGGCGCGGGTTGCCTGGCTGAAGCCCGTATACATCAGGCGATCAGCGAAGATGACCGTTTCCTTGAGGCCCACGTTGCGGTAGCAACGGTCGAACAGGCGGGAGATGGAGCGCTTGTCCAGCGTGCGGTTGACCAGTTCAAAGGGCAGCCCCTTGGGCAGCACGGTGGACAGCAGCGCGCGACCGACCGTCGTCTCGACCACGCCAGTCTTGGAGTATTCCTTGCCTTCGTCGTCGAACAGCACTTCGGTCAGGCGTACCTTGCATCGCGCATGCAGCGTGGCAGCGCCGGTCTCGTGCGCCCGATGCACCTCGGCCACATCGCGGAAGATCATGCCGGTGCCTTTGGCAGCAACTGACTCACGGGTCATGTAGTAGAGGCCAAGCACCACGTCCTGGCTGGGCACGATGATCGGATCACCGTTGGCCGGCGACAGGATGTTGTTGGTCGACATCATCAGACTGCGCGCTTCGAGCTGGGCCTCGAGCGACAGCGGCACATGGACGGCCATCTGGTCACCGTCGAAGTCGGCGTTGAAGGCGGTGCAGACCAGAGGATGGAGCTGGATGGCCTTGCCCTCGATCAGTACCGGTTCGAACGCCTGGATGCCGAGACGGTGCAGGGTCGGTGCGCGATTGAGCATGACGGGATGCTCGCGAATGACCTCTTCGAGGATATCCCAGACTTCAGGACCCTCGCGCTCGACGAGTTTCTTGGCAGCCTTGATGGTGGTTGCCATGCCGCGACGTTCGAGCTTGCTGAAGATGAACGGCTTGAAGAGTTCGAGAGCCATCTTCTTGGGCAGACCGCACTGATGCAGCTTGAGCGTCGGGCCCACCACGATCACCGAACGACCCGAGTAGTCGACGCGCTTGCCAAGCAGGTTCTGCCGGAAGCGGCCCTGCTTGCCCTTGATCATGTCCGCAAGGGATTTCAGCGGGAGCTTGTTGGTGCCGGTGATGGCGCGGCCACGACGGCCGTTGTCCAGCAGGGCGTCCACGGCTTCCTGCAACATGCGCTTTTCGTTGCGCACGATGATGTCAGGCGCGTTGAGATCCAGCAGGCGCTTGAGGCGGTTGTTGCGGTTGATCACGCGGCGGTAGAGGTCGTTCAGGTCGGAGGTGGCAAACCGGCCGCCATCCAGGGGAACGAGGGGGCGCAGCTCGGGCGGCAGCACGGGCAGCACCTTCATGACCATCCACTCGGGCCGGTTGCCGGAGTGCAGGAATGCCTCCATCAGCTTCAAGCGCTTGGTGTATTTCTTGATCTTGGTGTCTGAGTTGGTGTCAGGCAGCTCTTCACGGATCTTGCGCACCTCGTGGTTCAGATCCACGGTGCGCAGCAATTCGTAAATTGCTTCGGCGCCCATGCGGGCGTCGAAATCGTCACCGTACTGCTCGATTGCCTCCAGATAGGAGTCCTCGGAAAGCAGCTGGCCGCGCTCGAGTTCGGTGAGGCCCGGATCGATGACCACATAGGCTTCAAAGTAGAGAATCCGCTCAATCTCGCGCAGGGTCATGTCGAGCAGCAGGCCCATGCGGGACGGCAGCGACTTCAGGAACCAGATGTGTGCGACGGGACTCGCGAGCTCGATATGCCCCATGCGTTCACGACGCACCTTGGCAAGCGTGACTTCCACGCCGCATTTTTCGCACACCACGCCGCGGTGCTTCAGACGCTTGTACTTGCCGCACAGGCACTCATAGTCCTTGATGGGCCCGAAGATCTTGGCACAGAACAGGCCATCACGTTCCGGCTTGAAGGTCCGGTAGTTGATGGTCTCCGGCTTCTTGACCTCACCATAGGACCAGGAGCGGATCTTCTCGGGCGATGCGAGCCCTATGTTGATCGCATCGAAATCTTCCACATGCCCGGGCGTCTTGAACAGATCGAGTAGGTCTTTCACGCTAGCTAACTCCTGAGACGGTTACCGTCTCGCAAACCTGGCAATGTAATTGGCACTCGCGAGGCGATTCGCCGGTTATTCGCGATCGAGTTCGATATCGATGCCGAGTGAACGCATTTCCTTCAACAGCACGTTGAAGGATTCGGGCATGCCTGCCTCCATGCTGTGATCCCCGTCCACGATGTTCTTGTACATCTTGGTACGACCGTTCACGTCGTCGGACTTCACCGTCAGCATTTCCTGCAGGGTGTAGGCTGCGCCGTAGGCCTCCAGCGCCCACACTTCCATCTCTCCGAAGCGTTGGCCACCAAACTGCGCCTTGCCTCCCAGCGGTTGCTGGGTGACCAGACTGTACGGACCGGTCGAACGAGCATGCATCTTGTCGTCCACGAGGTGGTTGAGCTTCAGGATGTACATGAAACCCACCGTGACCTCCCGGTCGAAGGCATCTCCCGTGCGGCCGTCATACAGGCGGGTCTGCCCACTGCGCGGCAGTCCGGCAAGTTCCAGCATGCGCTTGATTTCACCCTCATGCGCACCATCGAAGACCGGGGTCGCCATGGGCACACCATCGCTGAGATTGTGCGCCAGCACCTTGATCTCGCCGTCGTTCAGCTGGGAGAGATCCTCCTGGTGCCCGCTCGAGTTGTAGACCTGGGTCAGGAAATCGCGCATCTCGTTCGAGCTGGCCATGGTTTCCACCATGTGGCGGATTTTCTTGCCGAGACCGTGCGCAGCCCAGCCGAGGTGGGTTTCCAGCACCTGCCCCACGTTCATGCGCGAAGGTACGCCGAGAGGATTGAGCACCACGTCGACGGTGGTGCCGTCGGCCATGTGGGGCATGTCTTCCACCGGCACGATCATGGAGATGACACCCTTATTGCCGTGGCGTCCGGCCATCTTGTCACCCGGCTGGAGACGGCGCTTCACCGCGAGGTAAACCTTCGCCATCTTCAACACACCCGGAGCCAGATCGTCGCCGGAGGTGAGCTTGGAGCGCTTTTCCTCGAACTGCTGGGCGAAATCCGCATTCTGCTGTTCGACCTG
>JBDLQR010000458.1:0-3023 GCA_039800485.1 Pseudomonadota bacterium | reverse complement strand
GTGCGCGCTCTGCAAAGTCCTGTATGCACTCGTGCACCAGGGCACTGAGATCGAGTTTCTCGCGGCCGGCCGTGTCATCCGCCAGGTCCGCACGGGCGTAACTCAACAAGCGTTCGATGAGATGCGCCGCGCGCTGCACACCGGCACGCAAGGCAGTGGCTGCTTCTGCCTGCTCCTCGGGATTATCCGCTCGGGCCAGCAGCTGTGCCTGCAGTTGCAAGGCAGTCAGGGGTGTGCGCAACTCATGCGCGGCATCCGCCATGAAGGCGCGCTCGCGGGTGAGCGACTGCTGAAGGCGGGCGATGAGATCGTTCAAGGCCTCCACCATGAGGCGTGCTTCATAGGGCAGATCAGTCGCATCGATGGGCGCGAGCATGGCCGCTTCGCGACTGCCGATGGTTCTGGCGAGCCGACCAAGGGGGGAGAGCACCCGGCCCACACTCCACCACACGAGCAGCGCCAGCACCGGCAGCACGGCGAGCAGTGGATAGAGGATCTTGAGCGTGGCCTCAGTCGCCAATGCGCGCCTGAGACGCATCGGCTGGGCGATCTGCACCAGATGCGTACCGAGCGCCATGGCATACACCCGCCATGCAGTCTCACCGGCCTGGATATCGCTGTAGCCCGGCGCCTGGCTGCGCGGCAGCACCACGCCGCGATGCGAGAGGTAAACACGCTGCACGCGCCAATCCCAGGCCTGGATCACGAAGTCCTGTTCCGGATCCGGCTCAGGCACCACCACGGTCCCCAGCATGAAAGCCTTGTCGCGCAGGGCCAGCGCCTGCTGTCGCAAGTGATAGTCGAGCAGTTGGTCGATCTCGTGACGGGCCCAGTAGTAGGTGGCCCCGGTGGCGACCGCAGTGGACAGCACGACGGCTGTCAGCAGCACCCCGAGCAACCGGGATCTCAGCGACACACCGCGCCACAGTGTGTTCACGAGGCCTGCCCCAGGGTGTAACCGAGCCCACGCACGGTACGGATGTAGCCTTCGCCCAGCTTTTTGCGCAGATGATGGATGTGTACCTCCACCGCGTTGCTCGCCACTTCCTCATCCCAACCGTAGAGCCGCTCCTCCAGCTGCGCGCGCGAGAGCACGGCCTGGGGTCGCTCCATCAGGGCCTGTAACAGTGCGAACTCGCGGGCGGACAGGGCTAGGCTCTGGCCTTCGCGCTGCACTTCATGCGTGGCGGGATCGAGGCTCACGCCCTGGTGATGCAGTTGCGGGCGCGCATGTCCGGCATAACGGCGCGCGACGGCGCGGATGCGTGCGGCCAGCTCATCCAGATCGAAGGGTTTGACCAGATAGTCATCGGCGCCCAGATCGAGACCCCGCACGCGGTCATCGAGCTGGTCGCGGGCGGTGGTGATGATGACCGGCAAGGGCGTATCGCGCCGGCGGAGCTCCGCCAGCACCTGCAGGCCATCGCGACGGGGCAGGCCGAGGTCCAGCACCAGCAGGTCGTAGGCCGTGTCACGCAGGGCGTGATCCGCTGCCTCGCCGTCGCGGACCCAGTCCACGCTGTGGCCCTCCTGTTGCAGGCCCTTGCGGAGCGCGGCCCCGACCATCGCATCGTCTTCTGCAAGCAGCAGTCGCATGGCAGGGATTGTAGCGGGTCGGTTAGGCTATGCGCCCAGCGGCATACATCCGCATTTACGGCAGGACACGCCCATGAATCGCCCCAGCCCCCGCGAGAACTTTCAAGCCGGTCCCGCAGCCGAGGATCTCGAAGCCCTGTGGATGCCCTTCACCCACAATCGCTACTTCCGCAAACATCCCCGCACGGTCGTGCAGGGCGAGGGCATGTACTACACCGCGGCGGACGGCCGCCGGATTCTCGATGGCCTGTCGGGCCTGTGGTGCAGCAACGCCGGGCATCGGCACCCCCGGATCGTGGAAGCCGTCAAGCAGCAACTGGACGTGCTCGACTACGCGCCCCCGTTCCAGACCAATCATGACAAGGCCTTTCAGCTTGCCGGCGCGCTCACGCGCACCGTCGGCCGCGGATTCGAGCAGGTGTTCTTTGCCAACTCCGGCTCGGAAGCGGTCGATACCGCGCTCAAGATCGCGCTCGCCTATCACAAGGCGCGCGGCGAGGGTGGTCGCTTCCGTTTCATCGGCCGCGCCAAGGGTTATCACGGTGTGGGCTTTGGCGGGATTTCCGTGGGCGGCATGGTGGCCAATCGCAAGACCTTCGCGAGCGCCCTGCTGCCCGGTGTCGATCATCTGCCGCATACACATGATCTCGCTCATATGGCGTTCTCGCGCGGCCAGCCGACCTGGGGCGTACACCTCGCCGACGAACTCGAAAAAATCATCCAGCTGCACGATGCCTCCACCATTGCCGCGGTGATCGTGGAGCCGATGCAGGGCTCGGCAGGTGTGATCGTGCCGCCGGTGGGCTATCTGGAACGTCTGCGCGAAATCTGCTCACGCCACGGCATCCTGCTCATCTTTGATGAAGTGATCACGGGTTTCGGGCGCATGGGCGGTCTCTTTGCACAGGACGTGCTGGGCGTGGTGCCGGACATCATCACCTTTGCCAAAGGCATCACCAGTGGTGTGATTCCATTGGGTGGAGCGCTGGTACAAAAACATATCCATGAGGCTTGCATGACCGGGCCGGAGCATCTGGTCGAGTTTTTTCATGGATACACCTACTCCGGACATCCGCTGGCCTGCGCCGCAGGCTTGGCCGCCTTGGAGGTCTATCGCGAAGAAGGCTTGCTGGAGCGCGCACGAGCGCTGGCGCCAGTGCTGGAAGACGCCATCCACAGTCTGCGCGATGCCCCACACGTGATCGATGTCCGCAACTACGGCATGGCGGCAGCCATCGAACTCGCGCCCCGACCCGAGGCACCCACCACGCGCGCGATGGAAGTCTTTCATCACTGCTTCGACCACGGCGCGCTGGTGCGCTACACCAGCGATATCATCGCGCTGGGCCCTGCGCTCATCGCCAGTGAAAGCCAGATTGCCGAACTGGTGTCACGTGTGGACACCGCCCTGCGCCACGTGGCCTGAT
>JBDLQR010000457.1:0-2967 GCA_039800485.1 Pseudomonadota bacterium | reverse complement strand
AGCCGAGGATGCGCCGCTCGAACTGCAGATAACCGAGTTCCGGCAGCACTTCGCGCGCGCTACAGACGGCACGGTCATCGCTCACTTCGAGGCGGGTGAGCACTGTGTGATGCAGGCAGGCCTCCACGTGAACGTAATGTCCCGGTGACAACACGGCACCGGCCGCCGCGGCGCTTTCGACCAGCGCATCGACGTGCAGACCCGCGGCCTGGGCGATGCCCAGCAGCAGGTTCAGCTGGGCACGCTGATATGCCCCGGGCAGGATGAACGTGACGCGCTCAGGGCGTCCTGCCTGCTTGCGCAATTCCTCGAGGTGCAACCACGCCAGATCTCCCGCATGCCGCACCCGCTTGCCGAGATGACGCAAGGGTGTGGTATCCAGCGTCTGCCAATAGCGGTTATGGCTCTGGCGCGGATGGCGCCAGGCTTCAGAAAACCCACGCGCGCCTACCTCCACCTTGTGGTTCACCACGGTCGCATAACCCGGGCTGCGCAGGATCTCGTCCTCGCCATGACTTGCACGCAGTTCCACATCATTGAGATCAATCAGGGTAGGGCGCATGGATTCACCTGTGGCGTGGTCTGCGGGCTGAAGGACGGGCGGTAGACATCAGATATCTGCCGGGAAGGGGACTGCATAGTCTTCAGAGACTTCTTCGCTGGGTTTGAAGGTATCCGTCGGCAGGCTTTTCGTCCTGTATTCGGGAAGCTCGCTTTCAGCCTGCGGAGCGGGCGCCGCGGGCGGCGCAGATGTGGCTGGCTGCGCTGATGCGGGTACAGGCAGAACACCGAGCAGCAGCGGCAGCAGGATCCAGCGCCTGCATGTGAGGCAGGCTTTATTCGGCATAACGGGCCAGCCTGAAGCCGAGATCCCGGCGCGGCGAATCCGCCGCGGCCCGATAGTCGAGTCGCAGCTCCAGCGTGCCGGCATGAGCCCAGCTCGAACCACGCACCACATGCGAACGTCCGTCGACCGGGCCGAGCGGGTCGCGCAACCCTCCTGCCGGGAGTTCGGCATGAAAGTCATGGATCCACTCGCTGACATTGCCGGCCAAATCATGCAAGCCGCGCAGATTGGGTGGGAAGCTGCCGACGGGTGCGGCCGCGGCGAAGCCATCCTGATACCCGGTAATCACACGCGCGAGAAACCCTTGCGCAGATTCGTCGGCATAGTTGCCCGTGCGTCCGCGTGGTGGAAACGCGCCGAGCCACGCAAAATCCTGCGCTTCGCCCTCGGGCGGAATGCGTGCCGCAAAGTCCCATTCGGCCTCGGTAGGCAGGCGATATCCGACGGCCTGCGGATTGATGCCGATCACGCGGCCGAAACGGATCTGATAGAACGGTGGCAGGGACTCGCGTCGGCTGAGCCAGTTGCAGTAGGCCGCCGCGGCCTCCCAGGAGAGATTCACGACCGGCAAGTGTTCGCCATCCAGATCCTGTCCTTCGGCGCCCCGCGATGCATGCGCACTGTTGAAGCGGCGGTACTCCGCATTGGAGACTTCACGCAGCCCCAGATAATAGGGGCGCGCAAGCGTGACCTGGGTTCTGCCCATGCGGAATTCCGCCCGGGGCATGAGCCTGAGTTCCTGCCCCAGGCTCGATTGCACGATGCCGCCCTCGGAGGGAACCGCGGACAAGGCTGCCTGCTGCGGTGCTGGAGCCGGCGTGGAGGCTTGGCTCACGGGTCCGCTGGCTGGCGTCGCGCCCTGCCAGGGCGCAACACCCTCTGCATCGCCGAGGCCTGTGAGCGCAAAGTTCCAGCGACCGGGGTCTTCGGCATTCACGCCCTTGATGAAGATTCCGAGCGACGGTGCATACCAGCGGGTGGAGCGCGAAACTACCCGTCGGGTGCCTACGCGCACATGGTCGGCACAGGCGATGCGGAAGGCCGGTATGGTACCCGCAGGCACCTCTACCGGCCCCTCGCCTTCGACAGTGCATTCGGCGCGGGCCTCCAGCGACTCACCCAGTTCGCGCATGCTCACGCGGTAATTGCCGCTCCAGCGCTTGCCCACTGTCAGCGGCAGGCGCAGGGCTTGCGCATGGGGTTCGAATTCGATTTCGATGTCTCCATTGTCCCTGACCATCCTGAGTGCATTGTGATCATGCGCTGCGCTGGTCTGCAGCGTGTACTCGCCGCAGCGACTGATGACATCTCCGTTGTCGCGGATCTCCTGCACCGTCCAGTCGGTGCAGTCGACGCCGAGGATACGGCCCTCGTATGTATAGCGACGCCCCGGCGCTGGCAGGCCTTGCGCGCTCGTGGCAGGTCCTGAGCGCATGAGTTCAGCCATCATCAGGTCGGCGTTGCGCTGCGCCTCGGCGCTCCATTGGGGCGGCAGGGCAGAGGATGTACCTGGCGTCGGCGCAGAACGGGGCGCCATAGACCCGGTGCCTGCCGCCGGCGTTGCGGATGTTGGCGGTCGCTGCGGTGACGGAGAGGGGAGCGCTGCCATCTCGGCGGCCGTCTTCAGCCGGATCTGTACGCGCTTGATCACACCCTTGCGAGGGGTGAGCTCCGTTCGATAAGTCGCAAAGCCGGGCTTGCGCACGATGATCTCGTGCTCGTGGGTGGGTAGTTCCAGGCGCTGACTGGCGCTACCCCGTGCCACGCCATCGACCAACAGCTCTGCATCAGCCGGCGTGGTCACGAATTCGACTGCCGCCAGCTCCGGCGCGAGTGTGATCGGGATTTCGAGCTCATCCCCCGAACCCACCTTGTGACGCAGGCGCGCAGGCAGGAAGCCGGTTTTCATGGCCGCCAGGACATGAGCCCTGTCCGGTGTCACGGCAAAGCGCACGGGCGTTTCGCCCTTGAAAACGCCGTCCACGGTGATGGCAGCGCCGGTGGGTTTGCTGGTGACCAGGAAATAGCCATCATCTTTCTGCAGGCGAACATCAGGAATGTTCACCGCCTGTCCGGCGACCACCTCTATCCGGCGCGACCAGGGCTTGTAGCCCTTGAGT
>JBDLQR010000456.1:0-2658 GCA_039800485.1 Pseudomonadota bacterium | reverse complement strand
GACCTTCGCTTTCCCGAAGCAAAACAGTCCGCGCCATCGCGCGCGAGGCTCGAGCTCGGATTTGGGGGTGGCGTTGCGCATGACGATCCCACCGGCAGTGCGCCGCCCCATCAGGTTGAGGTCACGGGTTGGGCCATTGAGCAAGATGCAACCGATTGCCGGCTCGCCGTCGAACGCAAGCGGCGGGTCGACCACGCGTTGTTGCCGAGGACCCTGTGAAAAATGCAGCTCAACGCCGTTGCCCTCGAGCACCGCGAAGCAGCGATCGATGCCCGGATAACTGGAAAAGGGACCATCCTGCGTGATGTCGGCAACGCTCAAGCGCAGGCACCAGGCGGCGTCGTTTGGTGCCTGAAGCTCGGGGGCGCTCCACACCAGCAACTCTCGCGTGACACCCCCTCCGTTACGCCAGGGCTGTGCTGCGCAATCACCGAGCAGAACCCGCTGAACCGCGGGTTGGGCGCGCGGCGCGGGCATCATGGATTGAATTCACCGGATAGCTGGTATCGCCCGCCCGGATGGACCAGACGCGCGAGAGTGATCACGGCATCCCGCGTGAACGTGCGTCGCACCATGATGAGGCAAGGGTCGGCGCGGCGAATTCGAAGCAGACGGGCTTCCTGGAATGTTGGAAGGGCCGACTCGATGGTGTATTGGGCCCGCCAGAGTGCCGTATGGCGAAACAGGTATCGGGTGGGCGTGATTCGAGAAAAGTCCTGGTCGATGTAGCCAGGCGCGCAAGCGGGATTCACATAGCGGTCTTCGCACTGGAGCGGCTGGTCGTTTTCGAAGTGCACGATCCGGGTGTGAAAGACCGGGCTCGACGCGCTGAGCCCAAGCTGAGAGGCCAGATCACGCCCGGCGCGCTCGACCGCCTGGTGGTGAACCTCGGCACGGTGCCGATGACCGCGCGCTTCGATTTCTTCCTGCAAGTCTCGAATGGTGAGTGTGCTGGAGACCCGGTGCAAGGCCGCAGCAAACGAGCCTACGCCCTGCACCCGGTCAATCAGGCCTTCGGATTGGAGTTCCTTCAAAGCCCGGCCAACGGTCATTCGGCTGATGCCGAATTGCGCGACCAACTGGGCCTCGGAAGGCATTCGGGTTCCAGGCGGCCAGCGCTGCTCTGCCAGGCCCTGCTTCAAGTAGCGTTTCACCCGGGCAAAGGACGGTTCGGCAGGAAGCAGGGAATCTTGTGCGCGCATGGGCGAAATCTACTTGCTCCGACCTGTCTAGACAAGTAGAGTTGCCCATCGGCAGTTCAAATCTCCGAGGCCCGACATGAACGATATCCTTTCTCCGCAGGCGCTCGCCGCCACCCAACCCGCCGGCTCAGTGTCGGGGCCGCGCCCGGTGCGCGCGCCGCGTGGCGTGCAAATCAGTTGCGCCAACTGGCTCATCGAAGCCGCCTACCGCATGATCCAGAACAACCTCGATCCCGAGGTGGCCGAAAATCCGGACGCGCTGGTGGTCTATGGCGGCATCGGCAAGGCGGCCCGCAACTGGGAAAGTTTCGATGCCATTCTGGCGGCGCTGCGCAGGCTCAAGGCCGACGAGTCGCTGCTCGTTCAGAGCGGCAAGCCGGTAGGCATTTTTCGTACGCATGAAGATGCGCCCCGGGTGCTCATTGCCAACTCGAACCTGGTGCCGCGCTGGTCAACCTGGGAGCACTTCCACGAACTCGACCGGCAAGGCCTCATGATGTACGGCCAGATGACCGCCGGATCCTGGATTTACATTGGTAGCCAGGGCATCATCCAGGGCACCTATGAAACCTTCGTTGAGGCTGCACGCCAGCACTATCAGGGCAGCCTCGCCGGGCGGTGGATTCTGTCGGCAGGCCTGGGTGGCATGGGCGGTGCGCAACCGCTTGCGGCAAGCTTCGCAGGCGCGAGCTCCCTCATCATCGAATGCCAGCAAAGCCGGATCGATTTCCGGCTGAAAACCCGCTACGTCGATGAGCAGGCACAAGACCTCGATGACGCGCTGGCCCGTGTGCAGGCACACGCCAAGGCCGGCAGGGCGGTGTCGGTGGCCCTGCTGGGCAACGCGGCCCAGCTGCTGCCCGAACTGGCTCGGCGTGCGCTGGCCGGCGGTCCGCGTCCCGATCTCGTCACCGATCAGACCTCGGCGCACGATCTCATCCACGGCTATCTGCCCCCCGACTGGACGGTCGACCAATGGCAGGCAGCGCAGGCCGACCCTTCGCAGCATGCGGCGCTGCGGCAGGCTGCGGCGCAAGGCTGCGCGCAGCATGTGCGCGCTCTGCTGGCCTTCAAGCGCATGGGCATTCCCACGGTCGATTACGGCAACAACATCCGTCAGGTGGCGTTTGATGCCGGTGTCACCGACGCCTTCGATTACCCGGGGTTTGTTCCGGCCTACATCCGGCCGCTCTTTTGCCGCGGCAAGGGGCCCTTCCGCTGGGTTGCACTCTCGGGTGATCCCGAGGACATCCGTCGCACTGATGCCAAGATGAAGGAATTGTTCCCACACGATTCGCATCTGCATCGGTGGCTCGACATGGCGGGCGAGCGCATTGCGTTTCAGGGGCTGCCTGCCCGAATTTGCTGGATTGGTTTGGGCGAACGTCACCGTGCGGGGCTGGCCTTCAATGAGATGGTTCGTTCCGGCGAGTTGAAGGCACCTATCGTGATTGGC
>JBDLQR010000455.1:0-5630 GCA_039800485.1 Pseudomonadota bacterium | reverse complement strand
GGACGCCTTCATGCGTTACTGGACGAGCCCGCGCATCCAGCAGATTTTTGGTGACGATGCCCCGCGCTTCCTTGGTGAAGGATGCACGGCATTCCTGGCCGAGGAGCATCGCGTACGTTGGCCTTGAGCGCGCAGTGCAGCCAGAGGGCTGCGCTTTCTTCACGCGGAAACTCCGGCGACTTGCCCCGCGTTGACGCCGCGCTGAGGCTTCGTTAGGCTCTCTTCGTATACGGGTGGGGGTATAGGGGTGCATCGGCCCGGTGCGCCCTCCCCGCGCAGGGGAGAGGACAGCGTGGACAAGAGCAAGATACCCCAGGGTCGGTTGATCAGCCCCCCGGTCCTCGATCGCACCGCGCCACCCGGCGCACGTCGAGCCTTCCTGCGCGGCCTGGCCGGGGCCTCGGCCGCCCTGGCGGGCGGCGCTGCGGCGGCGGGCTTCACGCCTGGCGAGCCGCTGCCGGTGCCGGATTCCATGAAGCGCCTCGGCAAGCCGGTCGCGGCCCAGCCCTACAGCCAGCCTTCGCCGCATGAGGCGAACGTCATCCGGCGCCAGAGTCCCGGCCTCACCCGCACCAACGAATCCTCCATCGCCTTCACGCCGCTGCAGAATCTGTTCGGCATCATCACGCCGAATGGTCTGCACTTTGAACGCGATCATGCCGGCGTGCCGGACCTGGACCCCCATCAGCATCTGCTGGCGCTGCATGGACTGGTCGCGCGCCCCAAGCGCTACACCATGGAAGACATCCTGCGCATGCCCTCTGTGTCGCGCGTACATTTTCTGGAGTGCGGCGCCAATACCGGCATGGAATGGGGTAATGCCGCGGTGCCCACCGTGCAGTTCACGCATGGCATGCTGTCCTGTGCGGAGTACACCGGCGTGCTGCTTTCAACCCTGCTGGAGGATGTCGGCTTCGATGCCAAACGCGCGCGCTTTCTGCTGGCCGAAGGCGCAGACGGCGCAGCGCTCACGCGCACCATTCCGCTCGCCATGGCTCTGGAAGACGCCATGATCGTCTATGGCCAGAACGGCGAGATGCTGCGCCCCGAGAATGGATATCCCTTGAGACTCTTCGTACCCGGCGTACAGGGGGTTTCCAGCGTCAAGTGGCTGCGGCGCATCGAGGTGGGCGACCAGCCCTGGCATACGCGCGAGGAGACCCTGCACTATTCGGATCTCATGCCTGATGGCAAAAGCCGGCAGTTCACCTGGATTCAGGAGGCCAAGTCGGTCATCACTTCGCCTTCTGGCGGCATGACACTGCTGGACAAGGGCGGCTACTACGAGATCACTGGGCTTGCCTGGTCCGGTCGCGGCAGCATCAAGCGCGTGGACGTGTCCGTGGATGGAGGGCGCAGCTGGAAGACAGCAACACTCCAGAACCCCGTGATGCGCAAGGCGCTCACCCGCTTTCGTTTTGACTGGGTGTGGGATGGCTCGCCGGCGCTGCTGCAAAGCCGGTGCATCGATGACACAGGCTATGTCCAGCCTTCCATCAAGCAGCTGCGCGAAGTGCGCGGCACCCGCTCCATCTATCACAACAATGCAGTACAGACCTGGCAGGTGCTCGCCAGTGGCGAGGTGCGCAATGTACAGGTCTAGCGCCTGGTTGGCCGCGCTGTTGGTGTGCTCGAGCCCGGCGCTCGCCGCCACACCCTGGCAGTCGTTGGGTGCACCGCTGACCGACCGCGAGATCTCCAGCTGGGACATCGATGTGCGCCCGGATGGCCAAGGGCTGCCGCCCGGCAAAGGCAGCGTGGAAGAGGGGCAGGCCATTTACGATGCGCAGTGCGCCAGCTGTCATGGCGTCTTTGGTGAGAGCAACGACTACATCGCGCTCACCGGCGGCATCGGTACGCTCACGAGCGAAACCCCTCAGCGCACCGTTGCCAGCAAGCTCGATTACGCCACGACGCTCTGGGACTACATCAACCGCGCCATGCCCTTTACCCATGCCAAGGTATTGGGGGTGAACGAGGTCTATGCGGTGACTGCCTATGTGCTGAACCTGGCTGAAATCCTGCCCATGGACGCCACCCTGGACGAGAAGACCCTGCCCTTGGTGGAGATGCCGAATCGCAAGGGCTACACCCAGGCGCACGGTTTCATGACGGTGGATGGCAAGCCGGACGTTCAGGCCAAGGCCTGCATGCAGGACTGTGCTGCAGAAGTCACCGTCACGTCCGAATTGCCGGCCGGCTTTACTGAAGAAATGTACGGCGACATCCGCACACACTTTCGCGGGCTTGCCGGCATGACCACGCTGCCCGCTGCCTCCGCAAAGCCCCCCGCAGAGACCCTCGCCAAATCACCCGCGGAGCTCGCAGCGACGCATGGCTGCCTGACTTGCCACGGCGTTGATCAGGCCATCGTGGGACCCGCTTTCACGGCCATTGCCGAACGTTATGCCGATACGCCGGACGCCGGCACAGTACTCGCCGCCAAGGTGCGTGCCGGTGGCAGTGGTGTGTGGGGCAGTGCGATGATGCCAGCGCAGACCAGCATTCCGGACGAGACGCTCGCTGAGGTGCTGGCATGGCTGCTCGCCGGTGCACGCGCGAAGTAATTGCAGCCAGGACCTTTCGTTCATTTCTCCCCTGAGATTGGAGACTCTCACATGAAAAAGACCCGTCGGGACTTTCTCAGCCTTACCGGTCGACTCGGCCTTGCGGCCGCGGCACTCACCTCCGGGCTGTTCAGTCGCATCGCCATGGCCGTGGACACACGACCCGCCTTCGAGGCCACCAGCCTGAAGGACGCACTGGCGTCCATTGGCGTAACCGAGCATCAGGCCTCCGCCGAGATCATCCTGAAAGCCCCGGATATCGCAGAAAACGGTGCGGTAGTGCCGGTGGAGGTCACGAGCAAGCTGCCCGGAACGCGCTCAATTGCCCTGCTGGTGGAGAAGAACCCCCATCAGATGTCGGCTGAGTTCATGATTCCCGAGGGCACTGAGGCTTTCGTGGCCACGCGACTCAAGGTGGCGGAGACCTCGAATGTGTTCGCCGTGGTGAAAACCGATGCCGGCGTGTTCCATGCAGCCAAGGTGGTGAAAGTCACCTTGGGTGGCTGCGGCGGTTGATCCACAAGACAGGAGCAGGACGATGCCAGATCCGATGCGCATTCGCGCGGTGATGATGGGCGACTTGGTGGACGTGAAGATCCTCATGAGTCATGTGATGGAGACGGGGCAACGCAAGAATGCCGACGGTGATCTGGTGCCTGCGCACTACATCACGGAGGTCTCTGCCACTTGCAAGGACAAGACCGTGATGAGTGCGGCCTGGGGGCCTTCTGTTGCGAAGAATCCCTACTTCTCCTTCCGATTCAAGGGTGGCGCCAAGGGCGACAAGTTGTCGATCACCTGGAAAGACACCGCCGGCGGCACCCGGACGGACGAAGTCACCATCAACTGACGCGCAGTTTGCGCAAGGGGGCTGCATGGCCGCGCCGAGTCTTTTTTCTACCGTAATCGCCGCCTGCCTGGCCGCGATGACCGCGCTGCCGGCAGGCGCCGAACAGACTTCCGAGGAAGCCATCGCCGAATATCATGCGATGTTCGGTGATGAGAACCCCGCCGAGCTCTGGCAGCTGCGCGGTGAGGAGCTCTGGAAGACGCCCCGAGGCTCGCGCCAGGTGAGCCTTGAGACTTGCGACCTGGGCAAGGGCCCCGGGGTCATCGCGGGTGCGTATGCCGAGCTGCCCCGCTGGTTCGAGGACACGGGCAAGGTTCAGGATCTGGAATCCAGACTCGTGACCTGCATGACCACGCTGCAGGGCCTGCCGGAATCCGAGGTGCTTGCCATCAAGTTTGGCGATGGCGAGCAGAAGTCGGATCTGGAAGCTGTCACCGCCTATGTGGTGGCCGCCTCACGTGGCAGCCGCATCTCCCTGCCACTTGATCATCCCGCGGAAAAAGCGGCCTATGCGCTGGGGGAGCGTGTGTTCTTCTACCGCGCGGGGCCACACGACTTTGCCTGCGCCACCTGCCACAGCGAATCTGGCAAACGCATCCGGTTGCAGACACTGCCACAACTCACCACGCCAGAGGGCGCGCAGGCCGCCTATACCCGCTGGCCCGCCTATCGCGTATCGCAGGGTGAGCTGCGCACGATGGAGTGGCGCCTGCAGGACTGCTTCCGCCAGCAACGCCTGCCCCAGCTGAAGTACGGTTCCGATGTGGCGATCGGGCTCACCCTCTATCTGGCACGCAATGCCAATGGCGGTGAGATGGTAGCCCCGTCGATCAAGCGCTGAACCGAGGAGATGCACATGAACTCATCACTCCGCGTGGCAGCCCTGCTGCTGTGCATGGGGCCTCTGGCGAGCGCGCTGGCTGATCCGGCGCCCGACCTCACGGCCACCCTGAAGGCGGCCTTCGAGGACAAACGCCAGGCCACGCTCGACCGGCTTGATCAGGATGAAACACAAAAGCTCTGCACGCAGTATCGCGACCAACCGCCAGCAGAAGTGGCACAGGAGATTGCCAAGATGAATCTCGCCACGGTAAAGCCCCCGGCGGATGGAAAATACCTGGGCGACTGGAAGGCCGGCGAAGTGGTGGCGAGCACCGGCACCGGCCTGCAGTGGAATGATGATCCGGCCAAGCCGAATGGCGGCAACTGTTATGCGTGCCACGAACTGGCGCCCGCAGAAATGGCCTATGGCACCCTGGGCCCGAGCCTCAAGCATTACGGCAAGCTGCGCGGCCAGGATCCTGCGGTGCTGGCCTATGCGTGGAGCATGATCTACAACTCCAGCAGCTACGCACCCTGCTCCAACATGCCCCGCTTTGGGCACCGCGGCATCCTCACCGAGCAGCAGATCAAGGATGTAATGGCTTATCTCTTCGACGCCGCCTCGCCGGTGAACCAGTGAACCGACGGGAGTTCATGCAACTGCTGGCAGTGGCAAGTGCCAGCGGGTTCAACCTGCACAGCCCGTCGGCGCTGGCCAATGCCGAGGGCTCGGCACTCTATGAGGTGCCCCCTTTCGGCAATGTGAGCCTGCTCCACTACACGGATGCCCATGCCCAGCTTTTGCCCATCTGGTTCCGTGAACCGAGCGTGAATCTCGGTCTGGGCGCTAATCTGGGCCAGCCGCCTCATCTCACGGGAGAACATTTTCTCAAGCACTATGGCCTGCAGGGTGACTCGGCAGTGGCGCATGCCCTGACCTGCCTCGATTTCGAGGCCGCGGCCCGCACCTACGGCAAGGTGGGCGGCTATGCCCATCTCGCCACACTGGTGAAACGACTGCGCGCGAGCAGGCCCGGTGCGCTGCTGCTCGATGGCGGGGACACCTGGCAGGGCTCGGCCACCTCACTGTGGACAGGCGCCGCAGACATGGTGGCCGCACAGCTGGAACTGGGCGTGGACATCATGACCGCTCACTGGGAGTTCACCTACGGCATGGATCGCGTGCGCGAACTCATCGATGGACCGTTGAAGGACCGCATCGCGTTCGTGGCCCAGAACGTGGTGGACAACGATTTCGGCGACGCCGTTTTCCCGCCCTACGTGATGCGGGAAATGAACGGCGTAACGGTTGCCGTGATCGGCCAGGCCTTTCCCTACACCCCCATCGCCAACCCGCGACACCTGGTGGCCAACTGGACGTTCGGCGTACA
>JBDLQR010000454.1:0-3865 GCA_039800485.1 Pseudomonadota bacterium | reverse complement strand
CATCCATGGTGCCGACGCGCGAGCCGATGAGGTTACCGAAGATCACGAAGTAAAGGCCCATGGTGATCGCGGGCGGCACCAGGGTCTGCACCCAGATGCGCATGAAGCGGTAGAACTCCTTGCGCACGAGCGTCCTGAAAGCAACCCAGGGATGCGTGGCGGGCAGACCTTGTGTCATGCAGAGTCTCCGCCTTCCGGGCGCTCTCCGACCAGGTTCACGAACAGCTCCTCCAGCCGGTTGCTCTTGTTGCGCAGACTGGAAACCCCGATACCCGCGGCGGACAACTGGGCAAAAAGCTGGTTGAGCGACTGGGCCTGATCGACGGTCACCTCAAAGGTATGCTCATCAACACGGTGCAGGGCAAAGTCGTGCAGGCGCGGCAGCTCTGCCACCGGTGCGGCCAGATCGAGCACGAAGGTTTCGGCGTGCAGGCTTGCCAGCAGCCCCTTCATCGTGGCGCGCTCGATGATTCGTCCATGATCGATGATGGCGATGTTGCGGCAAAGGCGCTCCGCCTCTTCCAGATAATGCGTAGTGAGGATGACCGTCGTGCCCTCGCGGTTGAGCTGGGCCAGGAAATCCCACATGGAGCGGCGTACCTCGATATCAACACCCGCTGTCGGCTCGTCGAGGATCAGAAGCTTCGGCTCATGCACCAGGGCCCGCGCGACCATCAGACGGCGCTTCATGCCACCCGAGAGCGTGCGTGCGCGGTCATTCCGGCGGGCCCAAAGGCTGAGAAGAGTGAGGTATTTCTCCGCCCGGGACGCCGCCAGTGCGGGTGGGATGCCGTAAAAGCCGGCCTGGTTGATCACGATCTCCCAGACAGTTTCGAACTGTGAAAAGTTGAAATCCTGTGGCACGACACCCAGAAACGATTTCGCTCGCGCGAAATCCTCATCGATATCGCAGCCGAACACGCGCACCGTGCCGCCGGACTTGCGCACCAGGGACGTCAGGATTCCGATGACAGTTGATTTGCCTGCGCCGTTCGGGCCCAGCAAGGCAAAGAAATCTCCGGCATCCACGCTGAGGTCGATGCCGGCGAGCGCGGTCTTGCCATTGGCGTAAACCTTGGTAAGGCCGTGGATTTCGAGTGCATGAGACACGGGCGGGGATACTACTCTGCTGCGATTCGGCCCGAAACAGCCTTCGTTCCCGCATCCTCGGAGGATGCAAGGCTCGCGTCATGGATTTACGATTGCGGGACGGCGCGCCTTTGTGCGCTCTGATCTTCAACTCGCAACGGGACGAGCATGCAGGATACCCGACAGGTGATCATCATGCGCCACGCCACGGCCCTGCCCCAAGGACCGGGTGAACGCGACTTCGATCGCCGGCTTTCGACGCGAGGGATTCAGGAGGCCCGCGCAATCGCGCAATGGTTGATACACGCCCACGGCACGCCGGAGGTGATCGTGAGCTCGCCCGCTGCGCGCACCCGGGCCACCGCAGAAGCAATGGCGGCTGCTTGCACGGTTGCAGCACCGCCTGTCGAGTGGGACCCGACGCTCTATCTCGCCGAGCGGGAAGTCGTCCTCGAGAGTCTGCTGGGTGACCCGCGGCAATTGCTTCTCGTGGGGCACAATCCCGGTCTGGAGGAAGCCCTGTCCTTCCTGCTTGATGACGCCGCCGCAGCGCAGGTCGTGATGGTGCCGGCAGCGGTCTGCGTGCTTGCCTTGCCGGACGGAGAAGCCATTGCGAAGCCGGGGATGGCCCGGTTGATGGCGCACATGCGTCCCGAACTCCTCCCGCATGGCGCGCCATGAGCGCAGTCCGGCACGTGAGCGTGAGATGAACCAGAGCGGGGGTGATCCGGAATCCTTTCTGCTCGAGACACTGGGGGCCAAGCGCGGCCTGGTCTGCTGCGTGGGTGCGGGCGGCAAGAAGAGCACCCTGTATCGGCTCGCGGCCGCGCACGCCGGACGCGTGGGACTGACTGCCACTGCACACATCGAACGTTTTTCCAAGGCTCATGCAGAGCACAGCGTGGTGGCAGATGAAGCGCTGCTGGAGGATGCGGTCGCTGCGCTGGCGCAGGAGCAACGCAAGGTCTTCTTCGCCAAGCCCTGTGCCTTGCCCGGACGGCTGGAAGGGGTGTCCTTCGCGCAACTCGCGCGGATTCGGGCCCGTTGTGAATTTGATCTTTGCCTGGTGAAGGCGGATGGCGCGCGCAACCGCATTCTCAAGGCACCGGCGGCGCACGAGCCGGCGCTGCCGCCGGAGACGGACACGGTGATTCCGGTCTGCTCCATTCGCGCGGTCGGGCTGCCGCTGGATGAGAAGATCTGCCACCGGCCGGAATTGTTCGGCGAAATCGCCGGCCTGGCGCCCGGGGGTATCATCGAGCCGCGGCATCTGGGACGGCTGCTCGCGAGCGCCGAGGGTTCCCTGCGCGGTGTCGGCCGCGCGCGCGTGATCCCGCTCATCAACATGGTGGATGATGAGCAACTGGAGGCACTGGCCGTGGCAGCAGCGGAAGAGGCACTCGGCCTTACCACGCGTTTCGATACAGTGGTGCTGGCCGCCATGCGGGACGAGGCCCGACCGATCAGACGGGTCATTCACGCCGGGCGGAATGCCATCGCTTGAAACCTTGTCCGGATCGAAAGGTCCGAGCAGCAGACAACGGACGAGAACCATGACCGAAGATCGCAAGACACTGCTCGAATTTCCCTGCGATTTCCCGCTCAAGATCATGGGCCACGCGGCGGATGATTTTGATGCGCTGGTGGTGGAGATTGTCTCCCGCCATGTGGCTGATCTGCCGGTCGAGGCTGTGCAGCGGCGGCCGAGCAAACAGGGGCGGTATGTCTCGGTCACGGTGACGGTGCAGGCAGAAAGCCAGCACCAGCTCGACAATCTGTACCGCGAGCTGAGCAGCCACGCACGCATCCTGATGGTGCTCTGAGCGCGGCTCTCCATGGTCATGATCACCCGCCATCTGGGCCAGGTCGACTATGCGGAAAGCTGGGCCGCCATGCGCGAATTCACTGACCAGCGCGACGCAGACACCCCGGATGAGCTCTGGTTCCTGGAGCACCCTCCTGTCTTCACACAGGGTCTGGCGGGCTCTCCAGCCCATCTTCTCGCCCCCGGTGACATTCCCGTCGTGCAGACTGATCGGGGCGGGCAGGTGACCTATCACGGCCCGGGTCAGCTGGTGGCTTATGTACTGCTCGACCTGCGTCGCCTGGGTCTTGGGCCGCGCGAGCTGGTGCGCAGGCTGGAGTCATCGATCATCGCCGTGCTTGCGCATTACGGTCTGCACGGACAACGCCGCGCGGGCGCGCCGGGCGTGTATGTGGACGAGGCCAAGATTGCGGCACTGGGCCTGCGTGTGCGTCGCCAGTGCAGCTACCATGGTCTGGCTCTGAATGTGGCCCCGGATCTGGCCCCCTTCAGCCGGATCAATCCCTGTGGCTACAGCGGTCTTGCCGTCACCAGCCTCGCAGCCCTCGGCAAGCAGGCTACACTCACGGAAGCGGCAGGCTTGCTGGAGCAGGCCTTGCGTACGGCATTTGAATCCCGGGCAAGCATGGAACCCGTTCCATGCCCCGAACCGGCCCTGCCGGCCCCCCAGACAGGCTGATTGGAGAGTCCCATGGAAAGCACCCGCCCCACCCGCGCCCAACGCGGCCTCGACAAGGTCGCGAGGATCCCGGTGAAAGTGCTGCCCACCGAGGGGCCGCTTCCGCGCAAACCCGCGTGGATTCGCGCCAAGGCACCAACCGATCCCAAGGTCCTCGCACTCAAGCAATTGCTGCGCGAAAAATCACTGCACACGGTGTGCGAGGAAGCCTCATGTCCCAATCTGGGAGAGTGCTTCGCGCATGGCACGGCGACCTTCATGATCATGGGTGC
>JBDLQR010000453.1:0-10511 GCA_039800485.1 Pseudomonadota bacterium | reverse complement strand
CGTGGACAGTCGCTGATCGTCTGGGCGATTGCCGAAGGACGCGCGGCGGCGGCGGGTATCGATCGCTTCCTGATGGGAGAGACCTCCCTGCCCGCGCCTCTGAGCTGAAACCTTGGGAGACCCGCACGTGAGTGAAACCAGCCACCGCTTTCTCCGCGCCCTGCGCCGTGAGGACAACGACCGCACGCCCGTCTGGCTGATGCGGCAGGCTGGCCGCTACCTGCCGGAGTACCGTGCTACCCGTGAGCGTGCCGGCAGTTTTCTCACTCTCTGCAAGACGCCGGATCTGGCCTGCGAGGTGACCCTGCAGCCGCTGGCCCGCTTTCCTCTTGATGCGGCCATCCTGTTCTCGGACATCCTCACCATACCCGATGCGATGGGACTGGGACTCACGCTGGACGAGGGCGTGGGACCGCGCTTCACCCATCCCCTGCGCGACCCCGCGCAGGCAGCGCGGCTCGGAATCCCGGATCCTGAATCAGACCTGCGTTACGTCACGGACGCCGTGCGGCTCATCAAGCAAGAGTTGCGGGGCAAGACCCCCCTGATCGGTTTTGCCGGCAGCCCGTGGACGCTTGCCACCTACATGATCGAAGGCGGTGGCCATCACGATTTCAAGCTGGTGAAGAACTGGCTTTATGGTGAATCTTCTGCGTTCGAAGCGCTGGTCAACCTGCTGGCAGATGCGGTCACCGTCTACCTCAATGCGCAGATTGCCGCCGGCGTGGATGCCGTGATGGTCTTCGATACCTGGGGTGGCGTGCTCACCACGGATGCCTACCAGCGGTTCTCACTGGCGCCCATGCAGCGCATCGTGCGCGGCCTGACGCCGGGCACACCGAGCATCCTGTTCACCAAAGGAGGCGGGCTGTGGCTTGAATCCATGGCCGCGACCGGGTGCACCGGACTCGGCTGTGACTGGAGTGTGGATCTGGCCAATGCGCGGCGACGGGTGGGTGATCTGGTGGCGTTACAGGGCAATCTGGACCCGGCGATCCTGCGCGCACCCATTCCGGTGATCGAACAGGAAGTCGATCGGGTGCTGGACGCATTCGGTGGCGGGGCTGGTCACATCTTCAATCTGGGGCACGGCATCACCCCGGATATCAACCCTGAGCATGTAGCGGCCATGGTGGCGCGGGTTCACGCACGCCAGTTGTGAGCCTTTCTGGCTGACGCGCTCAGGCGCGCGTCGTCGGGCGCAGGGCGAGCAGCACCAGCCCGAGCATCATCAGCATGAGCGGGGCATGCCCCCAGTGCATGAAGGGGGTAGTTCCGGCGTATCGCTGGAAGGCTCCGGTCAATACATAAGGCTCGAACTGCGGTGAACGCGCCACGATGCCACCGCGAGCATCGATGATGGCGGAGATCCCGGTATTGGTGGCGCGCAGCAGGTAACGACCTGCCTCCAGCGCCCGCATGCGCGAAATCTGCAGATGCTGGTGAGGAGCGATACTGTCTCCGAACCAGGCATCGTCACTCACATTCACCAGGACGTTCGCATCCGGCAGGCTTTTCCGGATCTCGCTCGCATAAGCGTCTTCGTAGCAAATCGACACCCCGATGCGGAGGGCTCCCTGGGCAAGTGGCGCCTGCCGCTCGGGTCCTGCCGAAAAGCTGGACATCGGGATGGTGAGAAAATCGAGTAACGGACGCAGCAGTCCATCAAAAGGCAGATATTCTCCAAAGGGCACCAGATGATGCTTGGCATAGCGTTGCCGCGCTCCATTGAGCAGGACCACGCTGTTGAAATAGCGTCCATCCCTGGGCTCGCCGTCCGGCATCCCGACCAGCAGCGCGGTGCCGGCTTCATCGGCACGTGCGCCCAGCCGTGTCAGCAGATCCGGAATCTCCGAGGGAAACGCCGGTACCGCAGTCTCAGGCCAGAGCATGATCGCCCGCCCCCAATGAGCTTCGGACAGGGCCTCGTACAGTTCGAGAGTCCGAGTCCGGAAATCGCGCCGCCATTTCACGGCCTGGGGAACCGCACCCTGTACCAGTGCGGCCTCTTCGCGCGGCCCCTCCGCAGTGGTCCACGAGACTCGACTCAGGCCGAGGCCCCCAAAGGCCACCACCACCAGCGACAGGAGCGCCATGTGGCGTTGGCGGCCCATGGACTGGAGTGCATGGACGCAGGCCACTGCCAGCGCCACTACCGCCGCGCTCACACCATGGACGCCGAAAATCGGTGCGTAACCCGCGAGCCAGCCATCAATCTGCCCATAGCCCAGATGCAGCCAGGGGAAACCCGACAGCAGCCAGCCTCGCAACCATTCGAGCAGCACCCACAAGGGCCCCATGCAGAGCAGCAGGCGTGCCGCATCCGAACGCGCGGGCAGCCGCTGCACCAGGTAACCAGTGAGTGCGGGATAAAGTGCCATGAAGGCCACGAAGAGCACGGTCATGGTGACCGAGAAACTGTAGAGCGGCAGGCCGAACTGATGAATGCTCACCTGCACCCACCAGACTCCATGACCGAACATGCCGAGGCCAAAGCAGTAACCGCGCAGCGCGGCTTCCCGCGGGTTGATGTTCTGCCACAGCATGAACAGCACGGCGAGACAGGGGACAGCCAGCGGCAGCACATCGCCGGGGGCGAACGCGAAGGGCAGAAGGGCCCCGCTGGCGAGCAGTGCCGCCCGCGCCCACCACGAGTGGCGGGCGCTCCACTCAGCCGTCGTCATCGACCGAGGCGCTGTCCATTGCGGTCTGCCTGATCACACGCAGGAGGTGCGCCCGCCGGCGATCTGCACGCAGCACCTTGAAATTGAACCCCGCAAAGTCAACCTCATCCCCGCGCGCTGGAACCCGGCCGAAATGATGCACCACCAGCCCGCCAATGGTGTCGTAGTCACCGTCCGGCAGACGACTGTTGAAGAACTCGTTGAAGTGCTCGATCGGGGTCCTCGCCTTCACCGTGAACCGGTTGGCCCGATGCTGGCGGATGAACAGTTCGTCATCCACGTCGTACTCATCGTCAATCTCGCCAACGATCTGCTCCAGCACATCCTCGATGGAGACCAGACCGGCGATCGAGCCGTATTCATCGACCACGATGGCGAGGTGATTGCGACTCAGGCGGAACTCGCGCAACAGGATGTTCAGTCGCTTGCTTTCCGGGACGAACACCGCGGGACGCAGGACCTCGCGAATCTCGAAAGGGTGCTCGGGATCTGCTGCCAGCGGCAGCAGATCCTTGGCGAGCAGGATGCCCAGCACCTTCTCGTGCTTCAAGTCCACCACCGGGAAACGCGAATGGGCAGATTCGATGACCGCCGGCAGAAACTCCCGGGGCGTCTGCTCACTCTCTATGAACACCATCTCGGAGCGCGGCACCATGATGTCCCCGACCTTGAGCTCCGAGACCATCAACGCACCTTCCATCATGCCTGCGGTATCGAGGTCGATGACATGCTCGCCCTCGGCATCCCGAACCATTTCCACCAGTTCGCCCCGTTCGCGCGGGCGTTGACGGAGGAGGCGGGCCAGGCGGTTGCGCAATGGCTGCAGGAAGGAGTTGCCCGTGGCAGGGGGAGGGCGGTCCGAGGATTTTTTCATGCGAGTCAGGATTCCTGGTAAGGATCCGGATAACCGAGCGAAGACATGATCCGGCGTTCAGTGTCTTCCATGATGGCAGCCTCCCGTGGCTTGACGTGATCGAAGCCCAGCAGGTGCAGCGTGCCATGAATGACCAGATGGGCCCAGTGCGCTTCCGGCAATTTGCGCTGCGCGGCGGCCTCGCGCGCCACAAGGGGCGAGCAGATCACGATGTCGCCGAGGAAGTCACGCAGGTTTTCGGGCATTTCCCCCGCAGGAAACGACAGCACATTGGTGGGTCCTTTGCGTTGGCGCCAACGGGCATTGAGCTCCGCACTTTCGGCATCATCCACCAGGCGCAGCATGAGCTCCGCATCGCGCCTGTGCCCGGCGAGCGCGCGGCGCACCCAGCGTATCAGCTGCCCGCGCAGGGGCGCTGGATCCTTGCAGGCGCGTTGTATTGATACACGCACGGGCATGGGTTACGACTGCTTTTCGAACGTCTCGTAGGCGTCGAGTATCCGGCCAACGAGTGCGTGGCGGACCACATCCTGCGACTTGAAGAATGTGAAGCTGATGCCAGGTACCTCACGCACGATGGCAATGGCCTGCTTGAGTCCTGAGTCGCGGCCACGCGGGAGATCAATCTGCGTCACATCACCGGTGATGACTGCCTTGGAGCCGAAACCCAGCCGTGTGAGGAACATCTTCATCTGCTCGACGGTCGTGTTTTGTGCCTCGTCGAGAATGATGAAAGCATCATTCAGCGTGCGACCCCGCATGAAGGCCAGTGGCGCCACCTCGATGACGTTGCGCTCGATCAGTTTGGCCACGCGCTCGAAACCGAGCATCTCATACAGGGCGTCGTACAGCGGGCGCAGGTAAGGATCGATCTTCTGCGCCATGTCCCCGGGCAGGAAGCCGAGTTTCTCCCCAGCCTCCACGGCGGGTCGCACGAGGCACAGGCGCCTGACCTCGTCCTTCTCCAGGGCCGCGACGGCGGCCGCGACTGCGAGGTAGGTCTTGCCGGTGCCAGCCGGACCGATGCCGAAGCTGATGTCGTTGGTTTCGATATTGCGCAGGTACTGCCGCTGGTTGGTGCCGCGTGCGCGGATCATGCCACGGCGCATCTGGAGCACGAACTCGTCCTGCTCTGCAGCCATCGGGCCGTCCGCAGCATTTTCCTGCAGCTGCAGATGGACATCCGACGGGGTAATGGCGTGTTCGCCTGCGAAGGCATACAGCCTGCGCAGAATCCTGGCAGTCGTGTCGCGTGCGGCGCTGTTGCCGGTCACGCTGAACGCATTGCCGCGGTTGCTGATCTCCACCCCCAGACGGCGCTCGATCAAGCGCAGGTGTTCATCAAACTGCCCGCAGAGATTGGCCAGTCGTTCATTTTCGAGGGGTTCGAGCGTGAGCTCGGTAGCGGTTTCAGGATTCAAGTCAGCTCGCTTGTTGCACGGGATTCAGGAGTTCTCCCCGCAGGGAGTTGGGAAGCGCATCGGTGATCCTCACATCGACATACTGACCGATGAGGCTCGCCGGGCCGGGAAAATTCACTACACGGTTGTTCTCGGTCCGTGCCGCCAGTTCCGTGTCGTTCTTGCGTGACGGGTGGACCACCAGTACCCGTTGGGTACTGCCCACCATGCGGCGGCTCTTTTCAAAAGTCATGGCTTCGATGCGCCCCTGCAGGACTGCAAGCCTGCGTTTCTTTTCTTCCATCGGTGTGTCATCAGCCAGCGAGGCGGCCGGAGTACCGGGTCGCGGGCTGTAGATGAAGCTGAAGGAGTGATCGAAGTCGACCTGTTCGATGAGGCGCATCGTGGCCTCGAAGTCTGCCGCTGTTTCACCTGGGAAACCCACGATGAAATCAGATGAAATGGAGATTTCCGGCCGCGCCTGACGCAAGCGCCGTATCCTGGACAGGTACTCCAGCGCCGTGTGCCCGCGTTTCATGGCCGCCAGGATGCGATCCGAACCACTCTGCACGGGCAGATGGACCTGGCTGACCAGCTTGGGTTCCAGCGCGTAGACCTCGATCAGGCGATCCGTGAACTCCACCGGGTGAGACGTGGTGTAACGGATACGCTCGACGCCCTCGACAGCCGCCACGTAGCGGATGAGGGCCGCCAGATCGACGATCCGTCCATCGTGCATGGGCCCGCGATAGGCGTTCACGTTCTGCCCGAGCAGGGTAATCTCGCGCACACCCTGGCGAGCCAACTGATGGATTTCCGCGATGACATCATCAAAGGGACGGCTGAATTCCTCGCCGCGCGTGTACGGTACGACACAGAAGGTGCAGTACTTGCTGCAGCCTTCCATGATCGACACAAACGCCATTGGGCCATCCGCGCGCGGCTCTGGAAGGCGATCAAATTTCTCGATCTCCGGGAAGCTGATGTCGATGACGCGCGGGCTTCCTTCCTCGGCCCGGGTGAAGAGCTCGGGCAAGCGGTGAAGCGTCTGGGGACCGAACACCAGGTCCACATACGGCGCCCGGGAGAAAATCTGGTCGCCTTCCTGACTGGCGACACACCCGCCCACTCCGATGCGCACACCTGGCCTGGCGAGCTTCAGATCACGCCACCGCCCCAGTTCCGAAAAAAGCTTTTCCGAGGCTTTTTCACGCACCGAACAGGTGTTCATGAGCAGCAGGTCGGCCTCTTCCGGTGAGGCGGCAACTTCCATGCCGTGAGTCTTGCCGAGCAGATCCGCCATCTTCTGCGAGTCGTACTCGTTCATCTGGCAGCCGAAGGTCTTGATGTATACGCGCTTGGACATGGGGTCCCGGGAATTGAACGTGGTTCCTACCCTACACACGGGGCATGAAAATGCCAAGAAACCGGCAGAGGGACCGGCGCCGGCCGCGGGTGGTGGCCGCTCAGGTCGGAGTTTCGAGGGTGAATTCGGCGCCGGTGGCCGACAGCATGTCGGTGATGGCGCTCATGGCAGCCGCAACCGCCTCGGGCGTGGTGCCTCGGGCTACCAGCGAAGTGCCCAGGCGCTCGTCGCGGACGAAAGGATAACTGCCGATGTCCACTGTGGGATGTGCATCCTGGATGGCCGAAAGCCGGCTGGCGATTTCGCTCTCGCGCAGCCATACGGTCACGCTCAGGCTGGCAATCGGCGCACCCTGGGGCAGCTGCGAGATCACATCGTTGATCATGGCCTCGAGGATACGCGGCACACCCGGCAGCACGAACACGTTCTCGATCCGGAAGCCGGGCGCGGCGCTCACCGGATTGTCGATGAGGGTAGCACCAGAAACGACCCTGGCCATCCTGAGTCTGGCCTCGTTGATCGCCTCGGCGCCGTAGTACTCGACGAGGCGGCGCACGGCTTCGGGATCCTCTGCCACCCTGCGGCCAAAGGCGGCTGCCACGCACTCCGTGGTGATGTCATCGTGCGTGGGGCCGATGCCCCCGGTCGTGAACACGAAATCGTAGCTCGCACGCAGCGCGTTCACCCCCGCCACAATAGCCTCGAAGCGATCGGCCACCACGCGTGTTTCAAGCAAACGCACCCCGCGTTCGCCAAGTGCCTTGGCCAACAGCTGCAGATTGGCGTCCCGGGTGCGCCCGGAGAGGATCTCGTTGCCGATGATGAGGATGGCCGCGGTTTTCATGTCAGCCTTGGGGCAGCGGAGTGGGGAGTTCTACCCGCAGATTGTCGATCAGTCGCGCCGACCCCAGCCACGCGGCGGCAAGGATCTGCAGGCTGCCATCACCCGCTCGCGGGATATCCAGATCCTCCGCGCGCCGCACGCTGAAGTATTCCGGCCTGAAACCTGCAGCGGCGAGCTCAGCCATGGCCGCAGTCTCGATAGCAATGAGCGAATGTTTGCCGCTGACGAGTTTCGACGCAGCCGCCTGCAACTCCGCATGGATGCGCGGCGCGCGTGAACGTTCCTCGGCATTGAGGTAGCTGTTGCGTGAGCTCATGGCGAGTCCGTCGGCTTCCCGCACGATGGGCATGCCAAGGACTTCCACGGGCATGAGCAGGTCGCGTGTCATGCGCTTGATCACCAGCAGTTGCTGGTAGTCCTTTTCGCCGAACAGCGCCAGATCGGGCTGTACATTGATGAAGAGCTTGCTCACGACCGTCGCCACCCCGGAGAAATGCCCCGGTCGGTACTGGCCGCAGAGCAGGGTGGACAGCACGGGCACGGTCACGCGCGTGTCTTCTTCAATCCCGCCCGGATAGAGCTGGTCCAGATTCGGCGCAAACAGCAGGTCGAGCCCGGCCGCGGACAGCTTTTGCTGGTCGGCCTCCAGGGTGCTCGGATAGCGTGCATAGTCTTCGCCTTTCCCGAACTGGATAGGGTTGACGAAGATGCTGACTACCGTGCGATCAGCGAGAGCGCGTGCGCGCTCGAGCAGCGAGATGTGACCCGCGTGCAGATTGCCCATGGTTGGCACCAGTGCGATGCGTGCACCTTCACGCCGCCAGCCCTGGATGCGATGGCGCAGATCTTCAAGAGAAAAGACGGTTTCCATGGGGAGAGATTCGCTACGCGGGGTCGCGGAGTGTAATCCAACTCTAAACAGCGAGGCGAGCCGGACCCGGCGGACTGGCAGCCGGAAAGAGCCCCGCCTCTTCGGGTTCGAGCAACTGTCTTCCTTTCACGCCCGCTTCCAGAGCCCGGGTCAGCACGGCGAAGTGTCGTGGGTCATGCAGCAGATCAACCCGGTCGGTTTCCACCAGCAACACGGGCGCAGCCTGGTAGTCCCGAAACAGCCGGTCGTAAGCCGCCCGCAGGCTGCCCAGATATTCGGGAAGAATCTGCTGCTCGCAGGCGATTCCGCGTTGGGCGATACGCGCTTTCAGCACGCGAATGGGGGCAACCAGATAGATGACCACATCAGGCGTCGGCACCCGCGGCGCGAAGCGCGCGAAGATCTCCTCATAGAGCCGGAATTCCTCCGCGTTGAGTGAGATTTCGGCAAAGATCCGGTCTTTTTCGAACATGAAATCCGCCACCAGTCCAGGTGAAAACAGGTCGCGTTGGGCCAGCGCCTGCAACTGCTGTGTACGCTGACACAGGAAGTGCAGTTGTGTGGCAAGTGCATGTCGGGCCGGGTCGCGATAGTAGTCGGGCAGGAACGGATTTTCGTCCGCGCCCTCCAGCAGGGTCTCCCAGCCAAAGTGGTGGGCGAGACGTCGCGTCAGGCTGGTCTTGCCGACTCCGATGGGACCTTCTACCGCGATATGCCTGGGCAGGGGCATGCGCTCAGACCCGGTCTGCGGGCTGGGTGAGCCTGACGATACCGGCCTCATTCATGCACTCCCGCAGGCTCGCAGGCGTCGGCAGGCCCGGGATTTCGAGTTCGGGTGCTATTTCGGCCAGGGGAAACACCACGAATGCCCGCAGGGCGAGACCGGGGTGTGGCACGGTCAGACGGGCGTCCGCGATACACGCGGGGCCGAAGGTCAGGAGGTCCAGATCGAGCGTGCGTGGACCCCAGTGGCGCCCGCGAACCCGGTGGTGCGCCTGTTCCACGCCTTGCAAGGCATCGAGCAGTGCGTGCGGGCCCAGTTTTGTTTCGAGCAGCGCCACAGCATTGATGTAGTCGGGCTGATCCTGGGGACCCAGAGGCGGGCTGTGGTAGAGCGAGGAGGCGGCGATCAACCGGGACTCGGGCAGGGATGCGAGGGTTTGCAGGGCGGAACGGACTTGCGCCTCGGGGTCATCGAGATTGCTCCCGATGCCAACGGCGGCAAGCACACTTCCCGCCATCGCCGCGCTCAAGCGCCCGCGTTGTCCGCGCTGCGGCGCGTGCGCCCACCGCGCCGCCGCCGGCGTTTCGGGCGCCCTGCCTCACTGCCCTGATGATTGCCGGATTCCATCAGCTGCGCGCGGCCGGCTTCATCGGAACCCAGAAAATTCGTCCACCAATCGGCGGCTTCCTGCACGGGCTCTCCTGCGGCTGCGCGCAACAGCAGGAAATCGTAAGCCGCGCGGAAGCGTGGATGTTCCACCAGACGTGGCGCACGTTTGGAAGTATGCCGCATGAGGCGGGGCTGCAAGGCCCAGATCTCGCGCGTGATGCTCGTGAAACGGCGCGGCATCGCGATGCGTGCCACCTGCTTGGAGATCACCGTGTCGGCAGCGAACTGCACGGCCTCGACGGGGCTCAATCCATTGGCCACATTGGTCTGGGTTTCGTCCTCCACGCTCTGCCACAGCAGTGCGGCGAACAGGAAAGCCGGTGTGACGGGCTTGCCTTCGGCGATCCGTAGATCGGTATTGTCGAGCGCGGCGGTGAGCAGGCGATTGACGAACTCGCCTTCATTGCCATCGAGCGCCTTGTCGGTGAGCGGGCACAGGCAGTGGAAGAGGCCGTGCCTGCGCAACATCTCGAAGCTTGCCCGCCCACAACCGCCGTGAAAGAGTTTGAGCATCTCGTCAAACAGCCGCGCCGGGGCAATGTCCTCCAGCAGATTGCGCAGACGCGCGATCGGTTCGAGGGTGGCGGACTCGATCTCGAAATCGAGCTTGGTCGCGAACCTCGCGGCCCGCAGCATGCGCACCGGATCTTCGCGGTAACGTGTTTCGGGGTCACCCAGCAGACGCAACCGTCTGGCCCGGATGTCCTCCACGCCACCTGTGTAATCGACAATCGAGAAATCCGCGATGTCGTAATAGAGGGAATTGACCGTGAAGTCGCGCCGCCAGACATCGTCATCCAGCGACCCATAGACGTTGTCGCGCAGGATGCGGCCTTCGTCCGTCATGGCGGCGCCATCCGCTTCCCCGTCATGTGCCGCGCGAAAGGTGGCCACTTCGATAATCTCGCCGCCGAACTGGACATGGGCCAGGCGGAACCGGCGGCCGATGAGGCGGCAGTTGCGGAAGAGCTCGCGCACCTGTTCCGGCAGGGCGTCAGTCGCGACATCAAAATCCTTGGGCTGGCGACCCAGCAGCAGGTCGCGCACGCTGCCACCGACCAGCAAGGCGCGAAAGCCGG
>JBDLQR010000452.1:0-3039 GCA_039800485.1 Pseudomonadota bacterium | reverse complement strand
GAGCCTGTGCCCGGCTACGATGAGTCCGTTTCGGCACGCATCATGGCCGGCAAGGAGTTCGCCATACGCGTTTCGCTCGGTGATGCACCTCATGCGGTAGAGGTGCTGACCTGTGACTTCTCCTACGACTACGTCCGCATCAACGCCGAGTACCGCAGCTGAGCGTGGCGCTCCCAGCGTCGCCTCAATGATGCGAGGTCCATTGCCCGGTGCCGACCATGGGCCGGCGCCCATCGAAGTCGTTGCCGCCGTGATTCGCCGTGCAGATGGCGCTGTGCTGCTCAGCCTGCGGCGTCCCGAGCAGCATCAGGGAGGACTCTGGGAATTTCCGGGCGGCAAGCAGTCACCAGAGGAATCCCCACTGTCGGCGCTGACGCGCGAGCTCCAGGAAGAACTGGGCATCCGCATTGCACCGGCGCGGGTGCGTCCGCTGGTGCAGCTCACGCATCACTATCCTGACAAGTCGGTGCGGCTCACGGTCTGGGAAATTTTCGACTGGGTTGGTATGCCCGCCGGGCGCGAGGGTCAGCAGATTGCCTGGGTCATGCCGCAGGCTCTCGGTGAGCTCGCGTTTCCCGCTGCAAACTACCGGATTCTGGCTGCGGCCACCTTGCCGCGAGTGTGTCTGGTCACGCCCGAGCCCGATCCCGCAGATACCGCTTCTTTTCTGAACGCGCTGGAAGCCAGTCTGAGCGGCGGAATCCGCCTGGTGCAGTTGCGCACAAAGTCCCTGAGCCAGGCGGATCTGTTGCCGCTGGCGCAGGCCGTGGTGGCGCGCTGTCATCAGCATGGCGCGCGCGTACTGATCAATGCACCTGCCAGCCTGCCCGCCGCGCTACTTGAGGATCTCGGCGTGGACGGACTGCATCTGCCGTCACGCGTGCTGCATCAATATCGCGAGCGCCCGGTGCAGCGCGGGCAGTTGCTCAGCGCCGCATGTCATGATGTGGAGGATATCCACCACGCTTCACGGCTTGGGGTGGATCTGGGACTGCTCGGACCAGTGCTCCCCACGTCCTCTCATCCAGGGCAGCCTGGCCTTGGTTGGGATGTGGCCGCAGCGCTTGCGCGGCACGCGGACTTTCCGCTGTTCGCACTGGGCGGGCAGGGGCCGCAGACGGTTGATGCGGCACTGGCCGCGGGTTTTCACGGCCTAGCCGCGATCACGGCGCTGTGGAACCAGCGCGAGCCGCCGGACGCGCGCTTGCGGGGAGGTTACTGAGGTCGCTACATCGCGCAGCAGTGGAGTTCGAAGGTCAGTGGCTCCTGAACGACCTGCGGGCGCGCATCGGGGTCAGTGTGCCGGAAGAAGCGAATGGCGAAACGGTGCCGGCCGCCGCTGATCTCGGGGTAGTAATCGGCATTCCCCTCCAGCTTCACACGCACCATCTGGCACTGTGAGCCGGGTTCGATCTGCTGCTGGTAGAACCCGTTCTCCACGGTGATCTGGCGCGGCTGCGCACTCACTCTGACCAGCTCAAGCACCAGTTGCACGGCATCCTCGATCACCCGCAGATCCCGCAGCCAGTCATGTAGCTGGCGGTCTCGTTGCAAAGGCTCGCGATGCAACCAGAAATGCAGCCCCGGAATATCAAAACTGCAGGTTGCGCCCGGCAGGGCCAGACGCTGCTTGAACTGCATCAGCAGCTCGCTTTGCCGCAGCCGCGCGCCGGGCTGGAAGGCATTGGATTTCAGCAGAATGAGCAAGGGCTGCAGTCGCCCCATGGTGCGTTCCAGCGCCTCCTGATTGACCTGCGGGTTGTGTCGCAGGTGCTGGAGCAGGTTCACATGCCGTTCCAGCTCCTTGATGAGTTCGCCACGGATATCCACCCGCCCGAGCTGGTCACAGAGTTCGATCATGCTGACGAGCACGTTGCGCGCATCCCAGGTGCTGCCTCGCTCCAACCCGAGGTGTATCGAGTGGAAGATCGATTCCAGGCGCATCATCGTGCGCATGCGTTCGCTCAGCGGCAGCTCATACAGCCCCCGTTGGCTGTGCGGTGAGAACAGCGATTCCTGGCCCTTTGCGGAAGCCTTGTCCTGGGGGGCGGAATCAGGCATCGACAGTCTGCTCCGCCAGCGCAAGGTAGCGTTGATGCAGTTGAACCACCTCTGCCCGTACGGCATGCAGGTCGCCGCCGTTCACTATCACTTCATCCGCGAGCGCGCGGCGCTGGTCACGGGTGGCCTGGGTCTTCATGATCGCAACGACTTCTTCGCGCGTGAGACCATCCCGCTGCATCACCCGGGATTCCTGCACTTCTTCCGGGCAATCCACGACCAGTACGCGATCCAGATAACTCTGGCTTTTGCGATCCGAGAGCAAGGGAATTCCAACCAGGCAATAAGGGGTGGTGACCTTCGCGATATGTGCAGCCACCCGGGCACGAATCCTGGGGTGCAGGATCTGCTCCAGTTGCACACGCAGGGCAGGGTTCTGGAAGACGAGCTTGCGCAGCGCGGCGCGATCAAGCTCCCCCTGCGGGGTGAGGATGCCCGAGCCGAAGACGGCTACTACCGCAGAGAGCCCTTCGCTGCCGGGGACCACGACTTCGCGTGCCACCTGGTCGGTGTCGATCACGGGAATGCCGAACTCGGCAAACATCGCACATACCGTGGACTTGCCGGAGCCGATGCCACCAGTCACGCCTATCACCAGCGGCCGGCTCATAAACCGCCGCCCTGGCCGAGCCAGAAGCCCATGATGGGGTCGCCCCAGATCAAGGCGATGAAGCCCGCACCTGCAAGATAGGGCCCGAAGGGCAGAGGCTGGTTGCGCTGATGGCCGGCAAAGACGATGAGCGAAATGCCCACCACTGCGCCCACCAGCGACGCCGCCAGCAGGATGACCGGCAAGGATTGCCAGCCCAGCCACGCGCCGAGCATGGCCAGCAGCTTGAAGTCGCCATAACCCATGCCTTCCTTGCCCGTGGCGAGCTTGAAGGCCCAGTACACCGACCACAGCAGCAGATAGCCGCAGACGGCGCCGGCTAGTGCGTCGCCCAGATCAGTGAACAAGCCCGCGCTGTTCAACAGCAG
>JBDLQR010000451.1:0-4262 GCA_039800485.1 Pseudomonadota bacterium | reverse complement strand
GTGAGCAAACACCCCCAAAGTGCTCACCATCTGATCCGCGCTGGCAGGCGCCAGGGAGTGACCGAGGTAAGCCTTCACCGCAGTGATGGGCCAGTGTTCGATACCGAAGGCTTTGGCGACCTCGTCAAAGATGCGGGACTCTGTCACCCGGTTCTGCGGCGTGCTGGAGCCGTGGGCCTGCACAAAGCTTTGTTCCCGCACGGCGCGATCACCAAACATGCCCCGCATGGCGGCCACGGCCTTCGCCAACGTGATGTAGTTGCCAGGGCCCGGCGAGGAGATGGATTTCTTGAAGCCGTCTGCATTGACGAAAACCTCCGGCACTGCGCCGTGGATGTCGGCACCCAGCGTGAGTGCCAGCTCGTCATCGCACAGCACGAAATACTGGGCCGACTCGCCCAGCACGAATCCGCAGTTCTCGCCGAAAGGCCGGCTCGCGCGACGGTAGTCGGGCACGCTCACGCCATCGAGCTTGCACAGTTGTTCATCGGTGGCGAGGGCGCTCATCGCGTGGTAGCCCTCGATGACCTCGGGTACCAGCGGTGCCTCTGCATTGCCGACCACCACCAGGCGTCGTCGTCCGGACTGGATGTCTTCCACCGCCAAACGCAGGTTGTAGAGGAAACTGGCACACGCACCGGCAATCGCCCCGGTACAACCCACACTGCCCAGCACATAGGCATTCACGAAATCCGCCGGCATGGTGTTGAGTCCTAGCGGCAGCTGCTTTGAGCTGACCCGGCCGCCACGCAAGCGGGCTTGCAGCATCCCGCCCGTCCCGTGCTGATCGAGTTGGGCCATGGCGCTTGAGGCGTATACGGAGACCTCGTCCGGGCGCAGATGGTGCATGAGCGTGTGCCACGGAATGCCGACAGACCTCACCGCATCAGATGCCGCGATGATGGTCATCACGAGTCCTCTTGGATGAAAGCGCGAGGCATAAAGCGCGGCCGGATCGAAGCCGGTGGGGAGCTGGCCCGCAGACTGCACCGCGATCTTGCGGTGAGACTCGACGCGGAATTCGGCCGGTGCGTGCATCTCCACCGTCACCGAACCATCTGTCTGCGGATGCACGGTCCAGCCTGTGGGCAGGGGACTCGGCAGATCATCGGCGCGGGTGCTGAAAGTGACCGCCTTGCCGTCTGCCGGCTGCATCTTGAGGTTCACCTGCACGGACATGCGGTCCCCCTCGAAATACTGGGGTTCAAGCCGGCGAATCAGCGTGTGGTCGAGGATGTGTTGCCGGAATCGGGGTGCGATGTCCGCTTCGGCAAGGGTCTCGCCGCCCTGGGTCTTGAAAGCGCCGTCCTGGAACTTCACCAATCCCATCATGGCGGCAAGCGCGCGCAGGGTGTGGTCACGTTGTGCAGCAGGCAGGCTGTCCAGCACGGTGCGACGGTAAGCATGGTGCGCGGAGGAACGGCCCGCGGGGCCGATGCCCCCGAAACCGATGATTAATGGCAGGCGAGTCATGAGCGCTCCGGATGCAAGGGAAGCCCGTCGGCACGGGTTGAAACGTGATTCTAGATTCTGCATGACAAAGAGGGTTGGCGAGATACGCCAAATAATTGGCTATATCCGCCAAAGCGGCTAGGCTCTGAGCATGCGACTCGCCATCATCCTTGCCGATCAGATGCTTGCCGCCAGTGCAATGTTGCCGGTGGAGATGTGGCATGCGGCTGCGGGCACAGCCTCGGGCCGCAACCGCATGGCAGAACCGTTGGACGTGGAATTCCTGACGGCACACGAAGGCGACCGGGTCTTGAGCCAGGCCGGTCTGCCGCTGGCAGCCACGGCAGGGCTCGATCCCGCACTGGCTTACGACGTGGTCTATCTGCCCGCCCTGTGGCGCAATCCGCGGCCGGTGTTGCGGAGGGCCGCAGCCCTTGCGCCTTGGCTGCAGGCCCAGTTTGAACACGGTGCCTTGATTGCGGCGGTCGGCACCGGGTGTTGCTTCCTCGCGGAGGCTGGGCTGCTGGATGGCAAATCAGCCACCACGCATTGGCATTATTTCGAGCAGTTCGCGCGCGACTATCCGCGCGTACAGCTCAAGCGGCAGTACTTCATCACCCAGGCGGGGCCGCTCTTCTGTGCCGGCAGCGTGAATGCCATGGCGGATGTCACGGTGCATCTCATCGAGCGTTTCTATGGCCGCGCCGTGGCCAGCCATGTGGAGCGCAACTTCTCCCACGAAATTCGCAGGCCCTTCGAGAAATACCGTTTTCTGGAGGGGGATGACCTGCAGCACAGCGATGAGCTGATAGTGGAGGTGCAGCTTGCGATGCAGCGGCGATTACAGGAACCGCTCAGGATGGATGCGCTGGCCCGGGAGTTCGGCTTGAGCTCACGCAGCTTCGACCGTCGTTTCCGCGAGGCGACGGGCAGTTCGCCGCTCGCCTATCTGCAGCAGCAACGCATGAAGGTCGCACGTGAACTGTTGACCTCAACCAATCTCAGTGTGGGCGAGATTGCCTACCGTGTGGGTTACGCGGACTATGGACATTTCGCCCGGCTCTTCGAGCGCAACCACGCGGTAGGGCCGCGCGAATATCGCCGCACGGTACGCGCCAAGATCTTTGCCTTGACCTGACCTCGCTCAGGCAGCCAGAGCCTTGGCCAGTGCTTGCCAGGTTTCCTCGGGGCGTTCCTCCATCATGCCGTGGCCACACTCACGGATGAGCTCGAGCCCGCAACGCTGGAAGTTCTGCATGAAAGCGCGCGCGCCCTTGAGCGGCGTCATGCGATCACGGTCACCCAGGATGAGCGTGACGGGGCATTGCAAGCGGCTCGCCATTGCTTCCCCTTGCTGGTAGGTATGACAGGCATGGAGGTCGTTGAACAGCACGCCGGGTGCTGCACGCTCCACGATACGCATGATGGGCGTGATGATGCCCATGCCGGGCACGGCATTGCCGCCGATTTGTGCCAGTCCGTCGTGACCCCAGATCATCAGCATGTCGATCGCCTCATGGGAGTTGGCCCGCGCCGCCTCGAGCAGGGGCTTGCCCACCGTCATCGGATAACTGAAGCCCAGCAGGGCGAGCTTGCCCACCCGCTCTGGAGCGATACCGCCGGCATGCAGGGCCACCAGCGAACCCATGCTGTGGCCAGCGAGGGTAGCCTGCGCAATTCCGCGTGCTTCGAGGACGGCGAGCACCCAGTCGGCCATCCCCTCGACGGTCGGAATGGCTGGCCCTTCACTGCGCCCGTGGCCGGGCAGATCGAGCGCCAGCACGTTGTGTCCGTTACGTGCAAACCAGCGCGTGAAGAGGGTCCAGACCGTGTGGTCCATCCCGGCGCCATGGATGAAGACCACGCTGGGGCGGGCAGGATCGAAGGCAATGCCACCGTCCGCGTGAAAGATCTGTTTGCCATTCATGGTTGTGAGCATGAGATCACCCCTGCTGCGAGCGATGGAGCGCCCGGGTCAAGTCATCGATGAGGTCGGCGGGATCTTCCAGACCGATGGACAGCCTCACGAGGCCCTCCGGTATCCCGGCCTTGGCCAGCGCGGCCGCATCCAGTCGTGCATGGGTCGTGCTTGGCGGGTGAATCACCAGCGATTTCGCATCCCCCACGTTCGCGAGGTGCGAGAAGATCTGGAGCGATTCGATGAAGCGTCTGCCGGCGTCCCTGCCGCCCTTGAGCTCGAAGCTGAACACGGCCCCTGCACCCTGCGGCAGCAAGGTTTTCGCCAGCGCATGGTCCTCATGATCCGGGAGGCCCGGGTAGGTCACGCGCTCGACGGCTTCGTGGGTGGCCAGGAACTCCGCCACGCGTTGGGCGTTGGCCACATGGCGCGGCATACGCAGCGGCAATGTTTCCAGACCCTGCAGAAAGTGTGAGGCCAGGGTCGGGCTCAGCACCGCACCGAAATCCCGCAGCCCCTCGAGTCGCGCGCGGGTGATGTAAGCCGAAGGCCCGAACTCCTCCGCAAAGTCGATGCCGTGCAAGCCCGGATCAGGCTCCGTCATCAGCGGAAACCGCCCCGAAGCCTCCCAGTCGAAGCGACCTGCATCAATCACCGCCCCTCCGATGGCCATGCCATGCCCGCCGATGAACTTGGTGAGTGAGTGCACGACGATGTCCGCGCCGTAATCAAAGGGCTTCAGCAGCACGGGCGTGGTGAGTGTGGCATCGATGACGAGCGGCAGCCCCGCCGCATGGGCGATTCGCGCCACAGCCTCGATGTCGAGCACCTCGCAGCGCGGGTTGGCCACAGTCTCCGCGTAGATCAGACGCGTCTCAGGTTTGATCGCGGC
>JBDLQR010000450.1:0-15578 GCA_039800485.1 Pseudomonadota bacterium | reverse complement strand
CCACAGCAAGTCGTGGACGTAGAGAAAAGTCTGTTGAGAGATCTCCGGAATCCAGCGCACTGCTTCACGGATGAGACGCGCACCCGGTCGTGTATTGACCAGCACTGCATCAGGACGCACGGTGCGGTACAGCCGAAGCAGCACCGCCAAGGCTTGGCGGTCGGTAGGCTTGCAGCCTTCATCCAGCGCCACGAGCTGCAATCCAGGCCGCTTGATCGCAGCGAGCTGCTCGAGATGGAGTGGGGACTGGGCCAGCACACCCACGCGCATGTCTGCGGGCAGATGCCGGACCAGAAGCTCGAGATTGCGCTCCGCGCCGCCGTAGCCTCGTTCAGTCGAGATCAGCAGCAGGCCGCCGGGTACTGTCGGGTGACCCTCAGTTCCCAGTGTCCAGTCCTCTTTCTGCCATTGCGACTGCGCGGAACATCGCGCGACCCTTGTTGAGCGTTTCCTCCCACTCGAGGCGGGGCACTGAATCGGCGACCACGCCGCAGCCCGCCTGGATGTACAGGCGTCCGTCCTTGATGACCGCCGTGCGGATCGCAATCGCGGTGTCCATGTTGCCGTTCCATGAGAGGTAGCCGACAGCGCCGCCATAAATGCCGCGTTTGACCGGTTCCAGCGTGTCGATGATTTCCATGGCGCGGATCTTGGGCGCACCGCTCAGCGTGCCTACCGGCAAGGTGGCGCGCAGCACATCAATCGCATCGCGCCCCGCGGCGAGCTGGCCTTCCACGTTGGAGGAGATGTGCATCACATGCGAATAGCGCTCGATGACCAGCTGTTCCGTCACGCGCACGCTGCCGGGCACGGCAACTCTGCCCACATCATTGCGGCCGAGATCGATCAGCATCACGTGCTCGGCCACCTCCTTGGGATCTGCCAAGAGCTCCTGTTCCAGCGCCAGATCTTCCGCCTCTGTCGCGCCACGCTTGCGCGTGCCGGCGAGCGGACGCGTGGTCACCGTACTGCCTTCCAGGCGCACCAGGATTTCCGGCGAGGAGCCCACGATCTGGAAATCCGCCAGATCGATGAAAAAAAGATACGGCGAAGGATTGAGATGCCTGAGCGCGCGATACACATTGATGGGTGCCGCAGACAACGGCACTGACATGCGTTGTGAGGGCACTACCTGGAAGGCATCGCCTTCGATGATGTAATCCTTGATGCGCAGCACCGCGCGCTCGAAGGCTTCCTGTCCGAATTCGGACACGAAATCCGTCTCGCTCACGGGCCTGCCCTTGGGGGCCACGCCCTCCGCCAACGGTTGCCGCAAGCGTGCCTCCAGTGCGGCCAGCCGGGCCTCGGCATGGTCCAGTGCCGAGGCCTCCCGCGGATCCACCTCACAGACGATCTGCATCTCGCCGCGCAGGTTGTCGAAGACCACGTATTCATCCGCCACCATCAGCAACACATCGGGTGTGCCGAGCCGGTCGGGCGGCATGCTGGCCTTCAGGCGGGGTTCCACATGGCGTACCGTGTCGTAGCCGAAATAGCCGACCAGGCCGCCGTTGAAGCGGGAGATTGGCAGCGTGGGCGCGCGTGTTCGGGCAAGAAATTCTCGAACGAAGGCAAAGGGGTCTCGCCCCGTGTATGACTCCGTGACCTTGCCCTCATGCACCACTTCGATGCGCTCGTCCAACGCGCGGACCAGCGTGCGGGCGGGGAGGCCGATGATGGAGTAGCGGCCCCACTTCTCGCCGCCCTCGACCGACTCCAGCAGGTAGCTGTAAGGACCGGCCGCAAGCTTCAGGTAGACACTGAGGGGCGTATCGAGATCTGCCAGTACCCGCCGCACCACCGGCACACGGGTATAACCCTCTGCAGCGTACTGCGCGAATTCAGCGGGCGTCATGGCGGGGGCCTTGGAATAGCAACAGGGAACTCATGGCGCGGCTCTGCCTCGTGGGGCCCGCAGGGTAAATGAGCCCCCCCGGGGAGGCAACTCACACCTGCCTGCGGCGGCCCAAACCCATGGCTCCTCAGCGTGCCGCAGCCAGAGGCCCGCGAGCGAGACGGCCCGGCAGGGCACCGGTCGGTCGGCAGTCCTCCAGCATCACCTGCCCATTCACCAGGGTGTAGCGGATACCGGTCGACTTCTGCACCAGGCGTTTGGCGCCGGCCGGCAGGTCGTGCTCCACCGTGGGCATGAGCGGTGCCACCGTGTCCGGATCGATGACCAGGAGATCCGCATTCATGCCCTCACGGATGAGCCCGCGATCATGCAGGCCCCAGGCGGTGGCCGTGTCGTAGGTGATGAGCCTGACTGCCTGTTCGAAGGAGAACTCCTGCTTTTCCCGCACCCAATGACTCAGCAGATGGGTCTGCAGGGAGGAATCCATGATCTGCGCCACATGCGCCCCGGAATCGGAGAAGGTCACCACACTGCGCGGATGCCGCATCATCTCGAGCGCGTGCTCCTGATCTTCATTGGCGAGCGGCTGACGGAAAAACACCTTGAAGTCGCGCTCCAGCGCGATGTCGATCATGGCTTCCGCAGGGTGCACGCCGCGTTTGGCGGCAACATCGTCCATGCGCTCCTCCCGGCCGATGTCGTTCATCACCCACAACCAGTCCCACTCTGGCGGACGCGCCTCCGCGCCCACCACCATGGGGCCGTCGTAGGGGCGTGTCGCAACCTCGAGCAGCCGCCGCCGCCAGTCCGGATCGCGCAGCAGACGCTTCTGCTCTTCCAGCGGCCGCGTGCGCAGATCACGCCAGACTTCCCAGGTATCGAAGGGCGTATGGGTCTCGAACGAGAGCAAGGTGGACAGATGCCGGCTGTGGCATTGCACGAAGATGCGCCCTCCAGCCCGGGCCGCTTCGTTGGCGACCTCGTAGAAAGGCCGCCATACATCCGGGGCAAGACGCGTGGAGAACATGCCATAGGTGAGTGGCCGCCCTGATTCCACCGTCAGTTCAACCAGGCGGTCGAAATACTCCTTCTGGCGCTCCGGCTTGCGACCAGGTGTCTCGCTTGCGATCTCGAAGATGCCGGCGCCCGTCTCGCCCATGGCGTTGACCAGCGCGCGCACTTCACTCCAGTCCGCGACGCGGCTCGCCACCGGCCTGTCATCTGACGTGAGATGGTTGTAGGTGCGGGAAGTGGAAAACCCGATGGCGCCTGCGCGGATTGCGGTCTGCACTTCATGCCGCATGCGCGCCAATTCGTCACTGCTCGCCTGCTCGCTGAAGGCGCGCTCGCGCATGACATAGGTGCGCAGAGCCGAGTGCCCGATGTATCCGCCGTAGTTGATGCCTTTGGGCAGTGCATCGACCACATCGAGAAATTCCGGAAAGCTCTCCCAACGCCAGTCGATACCCGCCAGCATGGATTCGCGCGGCAGATCCTCTGCGCGTTCGAGGTTGCGGAAAACATAATCAGCTTCCTCGCGCGGGCAGGGCGCAAGTGTGAAGCCACAGTTGCCCATGATGGCCGTCGTCACGCCGTGATAGCAGGACGAACTGCCGAGGGGATCCCAGAACACCTGTGCATCCATGTGCGTATGGCCATCCACGAAGCCCGGAGTGACCGCATGCCCTTCGGCATCGATCACCCGGCTTGCCGGTGCCCGGATCCGCCCGATGCTGGCAATGCGGCCGTTGTGGATGCCGATATCGCCCGGGTAAGCAGCGCTGCCGGAGCCGTCCACTACCATGGCGTTCTTGATGACTACGTCGTATTGCATCGCCGCATTCCTCCTCTGGGCAGGATTCCAGCCTAACAACTCTGTGCAGGTGGGCCAATCAGCGGGCATGCCGCTGATTCCGCGCTGCGCGGCTTTGGTTTATGGTCCAGCCACCCGGATGCGAGGAGCCCTTCATGCCGCAGTATTCCATCATCGACGTCGACACCCATATCACCGAGGTGCCGGATCTGTGGACGGCGCGGGTACCCGCGCACATGCGTGAGGCAGTGCCTCGCGTGGAAACGGATGCACGCGGGCGCCAATGGTGGTGGCTGGGCAGTGAGCGGATGATCCCGCTGGGCCTGACGGCAACCGCCGGTGCCGGCGACTTCAAGCATCCGCCCAAGAGCTACGCCGAGATGCATCCCGGCGCTTTCGACGCCAAGGAGCGTCTGAACTACATGGATGCCCATGGCATCTGGGCCATGGTGCTCTATCCCAATGTGGGTGGTTTTGGCGCCCAGGAGTTCCTCAAGCTCGGCGACCCTGATCTCATGCTGGCCTGCGTGCAGGCATACAACGATTGGCAGACCGAGTGGGCTTCTGCCGATTCCCGCCGACTGCTGCCCATCACTTCCACGCCCTTCTGGGACGTACCGGCGGCGGTGAAAGAGATTCACCGCTGCAAGGCCATGGGGCATCGCGGCATTCTTTTCACCGGCGAACCGCAGTCTTTCGGTCAGCCCATTCTCGGCAGCCGGCATTGGGATCCCTTATGGGAAGCGGCAGTGGAACTCGATCTGCCCATCAGCTTCCACATCGGCTCCGGCAACATGGAGGGTGGGCTGCGTCGGGACAAGGTGCAGGAATACGGGCGCATGGCGGCTTTCGCGGAGTTGTCGGTAGACCTCTTCATGAACAATGGCCGCCAGTTATGTGATCTGCTCATGAGTGGCGTGCTCGCACGCTATCCGGAGATCCGCTTCGTGTCCGTGGAGAGCGGCATCGGCTGGATTCCCTTCGTGCTGGAAGCGATGGACTACCAGTTCCAGGGCAATCGCGTCGCGGACGAGCGCCCCGAGTTTGATCGACTGCCTTCCGAATATTTTGCGCGCAATGTCTACGCCTGTTACTGGTTCGAGCAGACTGCGCCGCGCCGCCTGCTGGACAAGGTGGGCACGGACAACATCCTGTTCGAAACCGACTTCCCGCATCCCACGTCTCTCTACGGGGATGAGATCGCCCGCCGGATCGAAGGGGGGCTGGCCGACTGCGACGCCGCAGCAAGGCGCAAGATCCTCTGGGACAATGCCAGTGCCCTGTACAAGGTCACACCACCACCCGCCGCCTGATGAAATTTTTCCGACCACGGAGCTGACGCATGAAGATCCCGACTCTCGACGAATATTCACGCAAGTACGAACACGTCAGCTTCCAGCGCGAAGACGGCATCCTGCAGGTCACCATGCATACGCAGGGCAGTGATCTCATCTGGGGTTTCGTGCCGCACCAGGAAATGGGCTACATGTTCGCGGATATCGCGAGCGACCCCGAGAACAAGGTCATCATCTACACCGGCGCCGGCAGTACTTTCATTCACAAGGAAGATCTGGGCGGCGGCAAGCCGGATGCCCGCGTGTGGGGTGAACACGTGCTGCCGGATGCCAAGCGGCTGTTGATGAATCTGCTGGAAATCCAGGCGCCGATGATCGCGGCGATCAACGGGCCCGCCACCGTTCATGCTGAACTCGGCCTGCTCTGCGACATCACGCTTGCAGCGGAGCACACGGTGTTTCGCGACGCACCCCATTATCCAAGCGGGCTCGTGCCGGGCGATGGCGTGCATGTGGTGTGGCAGGCGCTGCTCGGACTCAACCGCGCGCGGTATTTTCTGATGACCGGCCAGGAACTCTCAGCCCAGGAGGCGCTGTCTCTCGGGGTGGTGAACGAAGTCATGCCGCAGAGTGCCTTGCTGCCACGGGCCTGGGAGTTGGCGCGGCAGATTCGCAAACGCCCGGAGCTGACCACGCGTCTCACCCGCGAGGCCATGCTGATGCAGCTCAAGCAGCAGATGCTGGCCCAGCTGCCTTACGGACTTGCACTGGAGGGTCTCGCCGCGGCGGACCATTGGCCGGATCACTTCGCGGCGGAGAATATCGCCAAGCGTTGATTGCGCCCGCTGCAATCAGCCTATGACGGCCGCTGCCTCATCGATCAGTTCACGGGCAGTCTCAGAGAGCACGGCGTGGGCCCGGATGACCTCGAGGCCTTGCAGGAATCGTTGCTGCTGAAGGGCTGAAACCGTCTCCAGCTCCGCAAGCTCGGCGGGATTCAGCGCGGCTGATTCACGTACCTTCTGGTAGAGCACGTGCAGGCGGCCGGAGACATAGGTCGCGTGGAAGACTGCGTTCATGGGCCGCAGGGTTGGACGCAGGGCTATGCAGAACTTGTCCTCCGGCGGGTTGTGGGTCAAAGGCTCACGCCGCGCAAGTCCGAACAGAAGCATGTGGGTAGCCTCATGCGCGAGCACCGAGAGTGCCTTGAGCCGGTTGGTTGTCGCGTCAGCATTCACGAGCACGGCTCCCCAGAGCATCATCGATGAGCCCCCGGAGAGGGCATGCTCCGGGGCACTCGCCAACACCACCTCCGCCACGAGAGCACGGATCTCCGCAAGCCAGGGTGCATGCACGGAGTCGAGCAGTGACAGACCTTCCGCAAGCAGGGTGCTCACCCTTTGCACCGTGACCGAGTCGGGTGCACTCAAGAGCTGCACGGAATCCACCCCGCGGTAAAACAGACGTGAATAACGCTCGGCCTCTGCCCCCAGCCCCTCGGTGGAAAGCGGCACGATGCGGAAGCTGGACGGCTGAGCCGCCAGGCCTCCGAGCGCCGCCCACAGGGAAGCTGCGGTTGCAGAATCTCCGGACTGGAGTGCATCGATGAGTTCGTAGTAGCGTCCGTACACACCCGGCACTACCCGGTGCCTCAAGATCTGTTCGGCGAGGGTGTCCGGCGCAGGCTCTGGCGGCAGGAGAGCGCCAGCGCGTTGGCCAAGGCGGCGCAGGCTTGCGGCCAATTCTTCCCGCATGCCTCTGTCCAGATGCAGGCCAACATTGCCCGGTTCTGGGATCAAGGTCACAAATTTCCCCTTGGGTGGGTGACAACCGTTGGGCAAGCGTTTCTAAATCGAAACGTGCGCAACTGGCAAGAGGATAAGCGACATGACACCGAAAGACATGCCCATAAGTGCTTCCGTGAAAGAAGCGCTGACAGACATCGATTTCAGCGACCTGCTCGGGGCCAACCAGGCATTTCCGGCCATCCCGGATGCAGCCCGGCAGACCGAACTGATCGACGCCCATTGCAACAAAATCGGTTCCGAGCAAGAGAACTGATCGAGCGGCTGAATACCGCCCCGCTCCGCACGGACGGGCACATGCCCCGTGAACCAATAGCCAACCTGATTGCGGGCCTCGGCAAAAGGCGGTTCCCGCAGCAAATCAAAGGACAAACGACATGACACCGAAAGACACTTCCCTGAGCCCTTCCGCTGAAGAAGTGCGGACAGACATCGATTTCAGCGACCTGCTTGGGGTCAATCAGGCATTTCCGGCCATCCCGGATGCAGCCCGACAGACCGAACTGATCGACGCTCACTGCAATAAAATCGGAAGCGAAGCGGTCTGCTGATGCTGGTATCGGCAGACTGTCGATAGCCGTCCCGGTAACCCCGGGACAGCCCAGTCGTGGCGCTGTGGTGGCGCTGTGGTGAGACCATCCATCGGCCTTTGAGCGGGCCGGCAACTGCGCGCGAGAACCGTCAGAGAGGGGTCCGCGCAACCTATACGCACAACAGACCGAGGTATCCGACATGACACCGAAAGAAATGCCCCTGTGTTCGCCCGTGGAAGCGCCGCAGAGCAACCTCGATTTCAGTGACCTTCTCGGGGTCAACCAGGTATTCCCGGCTATCCCGGATGCGGCCCGACAGGCAGCGATGATTGATGCTCACTGCAACAAAATCGGCGACGAATCATGCGCATGACGTAGCGAAAAGTGGGCCCCGGCCAGCCCGGGGCGCGGCCAAGCCGTGGCTTCTACGCTCGACGAACCCGGGCGCCGCAGTCCGCTTCCATTCCGACCTGGTGCGAGTCGCGCCACCTGGACTTGCCAAGAGCCACTGCGGCAGGTCTGCATCCCATTTCGAACCCACAGTACGTTGAGCTCACGAAATCCGCGCAGGGGCCGCTAACCACCGCAGACTGTCACTTTCGACGGCCCGGTTGGGCGCCCACACGGCATTCCCGCCAGAACAAGAAGTCGTCATTCATCGCGGAGTTGGGTCATGCCAATCGCAAAAACATGCATTCCTGAATCGCCCGAAGCAGATGTCCTGCGCGATCCATTCGGTTTCCGACCCGCTGCGCACTCGCCGGTCTGGCGATTGGATGGTGAGTTCAGGGAGGCGCTCGCCTCGAGTCTGGAGCGCCTGCACACCCGGGCGGTTACGTTGCTGCCTCACGCTTTCGACCTCACCGAGGTGTGCGCGCAAATCCGCGCCGCACGAGTTTCCCCGGGTGCGTCAGCAGCTTATTTTGATCTGGTGTCTGCACTCCAATCGGGGGAACTCGATCTTGCAGCCCGTTGTTGGCGACGCATAGGCGCGCGGCCGGTTGAGGCATCCGGTCTTCGCTACGAGCCCTTGCAGGCGGAGAAGCTCGGCGAAGACGCCGCACGCTTCCGGCGTCTGCTGTCCATCGGTTGGAAAAGCGACGAAATTTTCGCACCACCCTCCCAGGCGGACTGGTCAGCCTTTGAGCCCAGGTTGGAGCAGGCGCTGACCCTGTTGGCAGAGGCGTTGCCGGTCTGGCACGCGGAAGTGGAGAGCCTGTTGTTGCGAATCTATGCCGCCTTGCCCGCCGACGGCACGGGGCGCGGGTTTTCAAGCGCGTCCTCGCGGATGGTGTGGGGGGCGATGTTCATCAACCTTCGGCGCCATGAGGACCGCTTGTCCATAGCCTCAGCGATTGTTCATGAAGCCACGCACCAGAAGCTCTTCGGCCTCTCGCAGAGTCAGCCGCTGACCGACAATTCCCCGCATGAGCGGCACGTTTCGCCCCTGCGACCCGATCCGCGTCCCATGGAAGGTGTCTACCATGCGACCCATGTCGCGGCACGGCTGGCGTTGTTCAATGCTTTGCTGCGTGACTCCCCTGTGCTTTCGGCATCCGAACGCGAGACAGTCAATCTGCGTGTGCACCCGCTGAAAAAACGCTTCGAGGATGGGCGCGCCACAGTCGAAAAGTGTGGTCAGTTGAGTGCGCTCGGTCGCGAGCTGATGGACTCGACCGCGAAACAAATTGCCGAGCTGTCCGACTGAGTGACCGTTGTGCGCCCAGCGCTTGTCTCTGGCCCGCCGCTCTCAGCCCACGCGGACGCACCTGCTACCTTGCTGGAGGGGATTCGTCGCCGTCTCGATCAGGCACCTGAAGCCAGACTCTGGTCTTTCGATGACAACGGGCAATTGCTCTGCACGCGTTATGCGGATCTCTGGGACCAGGCGATTCGCCTTCGGGCGGGTCTCTCGGCAGCCGGTGTCGCTCCCGACAGCGTCATCGCCGGGGCCGTAACCCGGGCCCCGGAGCTCGTGACAGCGTTCTGGGCTTGCCTGATGGCGGGCCATGCCTTCCTGCCACTCTCCGGCCGCGCTCGACGCGCGACCCGGGAGGGCAATCCTGAATCCCTGCGCAATCTGCTGAGCACGGTGCCGAAGGTGCGCGTACTTACAGATGAAACGACTCAAGCGCTGGGCGTCGCGCTCGATCCACTGGGTCCGCTGCACTTTGATGCGTTGGCAACAGTGGAGAGCGTACCCTGTGGGGAGCCGGTGCTAGCGCCAAGCCCGGTGGTGTACTTGCCGACTTCCGGCTCTTCCGGCCGCGACAAACTTGCCCGTTTCGATGAGGCGACGCTCCTGCAGCGGCGATTCGTGCGCGACTGCCCGGAAGGGCCCTCACAGCACGGCGCCCTCTGGGTGTTCGAGCCCGACTCGGTCACGGGCTTCAATACAGTATTCGTGAGCGCGGTGGATTGGGGGGTGCTTTCTCCGGAGCAGGTGCTCGCTCGACCCGCCGGTGTCTTCGAAATGCTGCAGGCCTCCGGCGCCACGCGGCTCACATTGACGAGCTCTCTCGCACGACGGGTGATCGATGCTGCGGAAGGGGGTGGGCCATGGCGGACGCCTGCCCTCAGCCGGATTTCGATGGGAGGAGAGCCGGTCAATCCTGAGGTGGCCAGGCGCTTGCGGGCTGTGTTCGAGGGTCTCGGTGCGCCTGCGATCAAGCTCTTTGCCGGATACGGCACTACCGAAACAGGCTCGCTCAGCACAGGGCACGAAATTTCTGCACACGACACCGCCGCGACCCCGGTATGTCTGGGCGGCCCTGCCGTTGGAGTAAGTCTGCGCATCGTGGATGAGGACGGCCGCTTGTGCCTGGAGGGACAGGAAGGAAGTGTGGAGGCAAAGTGCCCAGCGCTTTTTTTCAGCGGCTACCAGAATGGGCACGGGTTGGAAGAGTCTCTCGATGCGCAGGGGTGGTGGTCTACCGGTGACCGCGGCTGGCTGAAGGAAGGACGGCTCTTCCTGAAGGGACGCGACAAGGACTTGATCATCGTGCGAGGACGCAAGTTGGCGCTTGCTGATATTGAGGCGCACATGGCGAGCGTGGTGGGGGAAACCTGTCTGGCTCTTGCCTGTGTGCTCGAGGCGCCGGCAGGGGAGGAACTGGGTGTGCTGGTGTTCGGCGAACCGGCACCGCACCTCGCAGACGCCCTGCGCGGCGTCCTCGGCCGCTCCTGCGGGATTCAACCCGGCAAGCTTGCCTTCGCAGATCCGCGTGAACTGCCCCTTGCACCGGGTGGCAAGGTGCAGCGACAGCGTCTCGTTGAACTGCTCAACGGGCTGAAGGATGTTCGGAGGGACGTGTCCGCCGAGGTGCCTGCCACGATGCTGGAAACCCTCTGGCGTGAATGTCTGCCGCCAGGCGCTCGCATCGGCGGGGCTGCGCATTTCTTCGAAGAAGGTGGGGATTCTCTGGCGCTTCAGGCCCTGTTTGCGGGCATCGAAGATCGCCTCGGGATGAGGCTGGAGCCTGCAGCTTTTTTTGCTGACCCCACCTTGCGCCATCTGCAGCGACTCATTGACGGCATCGAGCCCGTCAGGTCAGTCCCGTGTGTACACCGATGGCCTCTGCCGGAGAATCTTCACCGGCGGCTGCTCGCAGAGCTGGAAACCTGGCCCGGCATGCGCCCAACCGATGATGGGTTGATGATGGGTTTCAATGTGGACGGCACGCAGCCGCCGTTGTTCTGGATTTTCCAGGGGCCTCGGGAAGCCTCGGCACTGGCAGCCGCACTCGGCGCGGATCAGCCCCTGTATGCCTTTCGCTCCGGACATTCGGTCCACCCTTACGATGATGACACGCTGCAAACCATAGCGCTGCGTTATGCCGAGGATGTGCTCGCGGTAAGCCCTGGTGGTCCGCTGTTCGTCGGCGGCAATTGCCAGGGAGGGCGCATAGCCCTTGCCTTGGCGAATGTCCTGCTTGCGCGAAAAATCGACGTGCCGCTGCTGGTCCTCATGGAGTGGGGATTCGAACTCGCGCACTACGGGGGAGAAGTGTTGTTTCTGCACGGTGCTGCCAGTCTGGAGGGCAATCCCTGGTTGCGCCACGCCGCGCCCGAATTGGCTTGGCAGCGTTATCTCAGAAGCTGGGAGGTGGCGGTCATTCCGGGTCGCCACGGCCACTACTTCCTGGCTGACAATGCGCCTGGGCTCGGCGCGATGCTTCGTCAACATCTAGCGAAAGCGGCTGCCAAACCGCCGCAATATCTTTCGTCTCTCGCCCGACGCGCCCACCTCACGCTCGATGCCGTGCCCACGCGGCTCGCAGTTGGGCAAGGCTTCGTGGTCGGGGTCGACGTGTGCAACGCGAGCTCCCTCCGCTGGCCGGAAGGCCTCTCGCTTGGCAATTACTGGCTGGACGCAGATGGCCGAGTGGCGCACTGGCGCGATGGCCGCGTGCCCTTGCCCGCGCTCCGGCCGGGTGAAAGGGTGTCCTGTCAGCTCGCGATGCGGGCCCCGGAATCCACCGGATCCTGGACGCTCGTCATTGATGTTGTAGCCGAGGGGGGGGCGTGGTTCGACCGCCCGCGGCGGACGGTCCCCAGCATGAGCATCGAAGTGCACCAATCCCCGCAGGACACGGCCTCGACGCACTGAACCTGTCCACCTCCCTCCACGGCAGTGGCTGTTATCCGTCCCTGTCAGGTCTTAAACTGGCCGACCACGGCAGAGACCAGACTTTTCCGGGAGATTCCATGCGACTGAAGATGAAGTGGGCCGCGCTCGCGCTGGCCATGCAGGCAGCGGGTGTGTACGCGGCAGATGCACTCCGTCCGGTAACCCAGGCGGACCTCGACAAAGGCACCACAGACACGTCCAAGTGGCTCATGTACGGCGGTAACTACGCCAACTGGCGTTACAGCCCGCTCACTGACATCAATCGCGACAATGTCGGCAAGCTGCGCCCCGCATGGATCTTCCAGCCGGGGGTGGTGGGGCAGTTCGAAGCTGCTCCCGTGGTGGTGGACGGCGTGATGTATGTGACTGCCGCCTACAACAATCTCTACGCCCTCGATGCCGCCACGGGCGAAATGCTCTGGCATTATGAGCACCAGGTGCCGGGCAACATCCAGATCTGCTGCGGGCCGGCCAATCGCGGCGTGGCCATTCTGGGTGACCGCATCTTCATGGGCACGCTGGATGCAAAGCTCCTCGCTTTTGATCGCGCCACCGGCAATGTGCTGTGGAACGTGGAGATGGCCAAGTTCGAGGACGGCTACAGCTCCACCTCGGCGCCCCTCATCATCGACGACAAGGTCATCATCGGTAACGCGGGCGGCGAATACGGCGCGCGGGGCTTCATCGATGCCTACGATGCAGCCACGGGCGAGCGCAAGTGGCGCCGTTGGACCGTGCCTGCCAAAGGGGAGCCGGGCACCGAGACCTGGGCCGGCGACTCCTACAAGACAGGTGGTGGTCCAGCCTGGGTGACCGGCACCTACGATCAGGAAAAGCGGCTCCTGTACTGGACGGTCGGCAATCCGTCGCCGGACTGGAACGGGGATACCCGCAAGGGTGACAACCTCTACAGCAACTCGGTGCTCGCACTCGACCCCGACACGGGCGACATGAAGTGGTACTTCCAGTACACGCCGCATGATGTGTGGGACTACGACGCCACCACCGGAATTTTCCTCGTGGAGACCGATCTGGGCGGCAAGCCGGGCAAGGCCATCGTGCAGCCCAACCGCAACGGGTATCTCTACGTGAACGATGCCGCAACGGGCAAGTTCCTCCGCGGCACGCAGTACACCGACACCCTCAATTGGGCGAAGGGACTGGATGCCAACGGCCGCCCGATTTTCGATCCTCGCTATGTGCCAGTCTCTGGTGGCAACAAGGAATTCATCTGTCCCGGCAATGTGGGCGGCCAGAATGGTTCCTACACCGCGGCCTACAGCCCGGAAACCAAGCTGCTCTACGTGCCCGTGGTGGAAAGCTGCGGCAAGATGGAGAAGCAGGAAGCGGTCTTCGTCAACGGCACGCCCTTCTGGGGCGGTGGTCCCGGCGTGATGCAGGGCGAGGACGGCTCGGCCTATGGCCATCTCTCCGCAATCGATCCTGCGACCGGCAAGATCGCGTGGCGTTACAAGGACAAGTGGCCGATGGTGGGAGGCACCCTCGCCACTGCAGGTGGCGTGGTCTTCACCGGCAACCAGGAGGGCCATGCGTTGGCCTTTGATGCTGCTTCAGGCAAGGAGCTCTGGCGTTTCCAGACCGGTTCCATGGTGCGTGGCCAGCCGACGACCTGGAAGCAGGGCGACCAGCAGTATGTGGCCGTGCCCAGCGGTGGCGGTGGTATCGCGGTGGCCATCGTGGGTGAAAACCCCAACGTGACCAAGGGCAGTGCTTTGGTGGTGTTCGCACTTCCGTGATACCACCACTCGCCCGGCGCCGATGCGCCTCTCTGCTGACCGCCGGCTTCATCAGCCTCTTCGCGCAGACTGCACTGGCAACTGGCGGAGAGCGCGCAGAGCCCGCCAAGGCTGCGAACGAGGCACCGGCTGTCGGGGGCCTGCGTCTCTGTGCGCTGTCCAACAGCCTGCCTTACAGCGCGCGAGAGGGTGCACGTGGCTTCGATGTCGGTGTGGCGCAGGCCCTCGCGAAGCGTTTGGACAAGACGCTCGAAATCGTGTGGACGGACAATGGCGAGGGCCGGCTGCAGGAAATCGACGAAAGCGATTACCCGCTGCGCAGGCTGACGAAGGGCGATTGTGATGTGCTGCTCAGCATTCCCGGGCCGGCACGCGACATCCTCAAGGAGGCGCCATCGCTTGCACTTGGCCAGCCTTATTACGGCGCCGCCTTCGAACTCATCGGCCCTGCCGGAACCTCTGGCCAGCTCAAGGCCTTGCGCACCAAGCCAGTGGCGATCCAGGCACAGACCGTGGCGAGCTTCGCCATCGCCATCCTGCAGGGCAAGCAACGCACTTTTTTCTCGGCGCAGGAAGCGCTGGAGGGTGTAGCGCGAGGTGAGGCGACGGCGGCTTTGTTGTGGGGTCCTGCGGCAGGTTGGGCGCTGAAGCAATCCCCTGCCTCCGGCCTCGCCATCGCCTCAGGCTATGAGCCGCCGGCGGCACTTGCCTGGAATCTTCATGCGGCAACCCGCGGCAAGGATGAAGCGCTGCGCGTGGAAGTGGACCTCGCACTGGGTGAACTTGCGCGAGACGGTGAACTGGCAGCCATTGCAGAGCAGTGGGGCATTCCCCTGCATGCGCCCTTCGCAACCACGTACAGCCTGACGGAAATCAACAAGCTCCGTTGATGTCGACGCCTGCTCAGGGCGTCGATTCCCGCATTCCGGAACATTTCTCGAGCGGCGTCAGGGCGTGCGGACTTGCCACGGCAAAGCGCTGCGTCCCCTGCGCCTTCCCCAATCTGCCGGCCTCCGGCAGTGGACTGGCGACGATCAAGAGGCGCCCGCCCGCGCGTGCCGCTGACGCTTTTCCCCGTCCGTTGGAAACCTGCAGCAGGTTTTCCTCCGATGCTGTGTCCTCATCGATCAGCGTCCGGGGTTCTCCTGCCTCTGTCAGCGTGAGCGTGAGCGCAGATGATTCAGGTGTGCGCATCCACGCGAGCGTGAATTTGTCATAGGGCTCGGCGTGCACGGCAAAACAGACGCGCTCGCCGCGGGTAATTGTCGCTGCGCGCGCATGGTGTGCTTCCCGTAGGGCGCGCTTCTCATTGAGATAGCCCCAGCCATAACTGCGGTCATGCAGACTGCCCTCAGCGTGCGGGCCGTGTCTCGGCGCGTTGGCATCCGCGCCGCAAGGCGCATTGTGGCCACGTGCCGCCGGTGACGCCGCACCACGGCTGTCCCACGAGTCTGCAGCATTGATGAGGACCGCCTTCACGCGGAGGGGATCACGCACACCCGCAGCCATCAGCCGCAACGCGGCCACGCCTACCACGGCAGCGGCAGGGCTGGTGCCGGTGCTCAACATCTGGCCCACGCCCGGGGCTGCGGTATCGATGCGCACACCGGGCGCCACGAGATCCATCAGACGTGGTTCTTCGGCCCCGACACTGCTCGTGCGGTAAAGCTTGTGATGCCGACGCGCCCCGCCCGGGCCGCAACGCTGCCAGTCGAAAGGATGCATGTTGCCGACGGTCATGCCATTCCAGGTGGCGCCCGGCGCGGTCATGGTGTGCGTCCTGGCCCAATGCCGGTTACCGGCGGATTTCACTGCAATCAAGGCGTAGTCATCGATGGCGCGATCAAGCAGACGGGTGATGCCTGTGCCGCCTTCCTCCGCACAGCCTGC
>JBDLQR010000449.1:0-11389 GCA_039800485.1 Pseudomonadota bacterium | reverse complement strand
CAGATCCTGATGCGGGTTTCCGCGGCCTCGTCTGCACTCACCAGACCGTGGTGACGCAGCGCGCTCAGGGCACGCGCGATGCGGTCCGCATCATCAGGATCTGCTGGACCGGCGGTGGCTGCACAATGCAGGCTTGCGAAGGATGCAAAGAGATCGAAGGCATTCACACAGTCGAACTCTGCCGCAAAGGGCAGATTGGGTGAGCCGGACAGCAGAGCCTCAAGGTCGTTGGCATGGGCGGGGCCGGACAAGGCGACCATCAGGGTGAGCAGGATCAGAGGCATGGGGATTTCCTCCCGCGCCGACGGTCGCCGGCGCGGGATGCGGCACAGGTCAGGACTAAGCTCAGGACTTCTTCAGCGATGCGCGCAGTGCTGTGGTGGCCGCAAGGTCTACGGCCAGGCTGTCATCGTCGGCACTGCCCGTAAGCACCACGCCGTAGACCTTGTGTGCGCGCTCGGGTGTCTCCCAGCGTTCCAGCACATCGCGGCACACGCGTGCCGGATCCCGCTCCAGCGGGTCCCCGTAACCACCGCCACCGGCATCGAGCCCACGCACCCACTCGCCGGGCTCGAGGCGGCATTCCACCACGCCTGGCAGCTTCTCCTGCTCGCCGTTGACCTTGATGCGGTAGGTGGCCGCTGCGGGCCCCGCGTGCCCACCACGCACGCCCTGCGGCGGATTGACCTGGCCGTCACAGGAGATGACCACGGTCATCGGATCCTTGCGTGGTCCATAGACCAGCTCAGAACCCGGGGCCCCGCGCATGCGGCCTGCCCCACCGCCGCCCGGGATCACGCGCAGATGCTTCACCAGGATGGGATATTTGGACTCGTCCACTTCCACGCTGCCGCGGTACATGAGGCCGGCCGCCACCGGCAGGCCATAGTTCAACCAGCCGTCCGTCACCGGCGTTGCGGGGCCGCCATTGGTCACCAGCCATTCCTGGTTGATGAAGGGACCACCCCGTCGCCAGTCCTCACCGCTGATCACACCCGCGCCGGCGCCCATGCCGATGGCGCCTTCGGCCAGGCCGTGACCTTCGCCGATGGAGGCAAAGGCAGCCTGGGTCACATTCACCAGGCGATCGCCGATATTGGTGGTTGCCATGGAGCAGCTGTGCGGAAACTTCGGCTTGCCGGTAATGCAGCCATCCCGCAGGTGCACCCGCACCCGCGCAAACGAGCCCGCGTTATGCGGCACATCCGGATCCATGCAATTGAAAACGCCGCACATGGCGTTGGAGGTCGCGCAGGCCACGGATTCGTTCAGGCCAAAGGCCATGTTGTCCGGATTGTGGGTGAGATCCACATCGATGTAGCCCTGCTCGGTATCCACTTCCACATCCACGCGCAGCGGCAGACCGTTCGGCAGGATTGGCGGCAGCGGATCGTAGACCGTGGTGTTGGAGAGCTTGCCGGGCGGCATCTTCTTGATGGCATCCACCATGCGGCGCTCGGAATAGGCGAACCATTCGTTGATGAATCGCTTGATGGTGTCCATGCCGTAGCGGCGCGTGAGCTCCACGAGACGGCGCTCACCGATACGGGCCGCGCCGATCTCGGCGAGATAGTCACCGTACCACTGCTCGGGCACGCGGATGCGCCGCTTGCACATGCGGATGATGTCATCCACATCCTTGTACTGTTTCTGGATGCGCACGCACGGAAAAATCAACGCGCCCTCTTCGTAGATGTCCCGGGCATAGGCATGGTAGGTGGAGGGGATGGAGTTCCCGCAATCCGCCTGATGCGCCTTGGCGCAAGTAGTGAACATGTGCACGCCATCCACGAACACCGGCACCATCACCATATGGTCCGCCGCATGCGTGTTGCCGAGGTAGGGATCGTTGTGCAGGAACGCATCGCCCGGGGCGAGATCCTCATGCAGGTCGCACATGGACTGTGACTGCAGGCTCGAGCCGAAGATATGCACCGGCAGGCCTTCGCCCGGACACAACAGACGGTTGTCGCCGGTGACGATGGAACAGGAGAAGTCACGCACCACTGCAAGCACCGCGGAGCGCGCGGTCTTGAGCAAGGTGTTGGACATCTCGCGCACGATGGCATTCAGCCGGTTGGCCAGCACCGCCATCAGGATGGGATCGAAAGTCTCGGAATCGGTAAGGGCCGATTTGACCTGGGTCTGCATGATGCTTACTCCGAAGGCGGGGTGACGATGTAACGGCCACCGGGGCTCACATGGGCCACGGCTCCGGGATAAACCACAAGAGTGGAAGTATCTTCCTCGATGATGGCAGGCCCTTCGATACGCGCCCCGGCGGGCAGTTTCTTGCCGAGAAACACGGAAGTCTCGAGGTGGCCGTCGCCGAAATAACATTGGCGCGTGCGGTCCGCCCGTGCGTGCTGTTCGGCCAGCACCTTGCCGGGCTCGAGTGTCGGCGCGTTCACCTTGGCAATGAGGCGGCCGCGCCAGTTGAGGAATTCGACGGCGTTGTTCTCATCGGTCACCGCGAACACGCGGTCGTGCACGCGATGGAAATCCTGCACCAGGGCGTCGACCGCAGCCTGATCCGCGAAATGACCAGCCGGCACCTCCACGTCCAGTTCCCACACCTGGTAACGGTAACGGGCCTCCACGAAATACTGCTTTTCAAGATTGGTGAAGCCGCGCGCCCGCAGCCTCCCGGCAAATTCTTCCAGGCGCGCATCGATATCGCCCAAGGCCTTGTTCACACCCGGAAAGTCGAAGTCGTCCGAGGCAGTCAGCTTGCTGGCTCCGGCTTCCGTGATGATGTCCGAGAATTGCATGCCGGAGGCCGACAACGCGCCTGCCGTACGCGGCATCAGCACCGTGCGGCAACCCAGCTCCTGCGCAATGGGCACGATGTTGAGTCCACCCGCGCCGCCGCCACCAATGAGGGCGGATTCGCTGGGATCGATGCCCTCGTTGATGGTGAGTTCCTTGATGGCCTGGATCATGTTTTCGCTGGCGACAGCCACGATTGCCCAGGCAGCTCGCTCCACGCTCTGGCCCAGTGCTTCTGCCACGGGTGTGATCACGCGTCGGGCGGCCAGCTCATCGAGCTTCATGCGACCGCCCAGAAAGTGCGCCGGGTCGAAGTATCCAAGTACCACGGCCGCATCCGTCACGGTGGGCGCCTGACCTCCGCGGCCGTAACAGGCCGGGCCGGGCTCTGACCCGGCCGACTGCGGACCCACGCGCAACAGGCCGCCGGAATCCACCCAGGCAATGGAGCCACCACCCGCGCCGATGGAATGCACGGCGACCGAGGACATGCCGAGGTTGTCGCCCGTCCATTGAGGGCCGAGCCAGGTGTCGCGCGAGAATTCCACGCGTCCATCGCGCACCAGACTCACGTCAAAGGTCGTGCCGCCCGCATCACACACGATCACGTCCTTCGGCAGGCCTTCGGCCTCCACGTAGGACAAGCCCGCGATGGGCGCCATGGCGGGCCCCGATTTGACGAGATAAATGGGCCGCTGCACCACATCCGTGAGGTGCATCACGCCGCCGAAGGAGGTACTCACGAGAATATCGTTGGCGTAGCCGGCTGCACGCAGGTCAGCCTCCAGATCGGAAAGATACTTCTGCATCAGAGGCTTCAATGAGGCATCGATGGCCGTGGAGGACGCTCGGCGGTACTCGCGCAGAATGGGATTGATCTGGTGCGACAGGGTGAACGGCACGCCTGGCAGCATCTCCTTGATGAGCTCGCCGACACGCAGCTCATGGGCCGGGTTGGCGATGGACCACAACAGGCACACCGCCACCGCTTCGATGCCGCGCGCGGGAAAGGTCTGGAGGATCGCACGCAGGGCTGCCTCATCCAGTGTCGTCTCCACGCCCCCTTCCGCGTTGATGCGTTCCCGCACTTCGAAGGTGTACCGGCGTGGGATGTAGGGGTCTGGATATTCCATGCGGAGGTTGTGCGGCTCGGCCTTGCCGCCTTCCTTCAGCAGCAGGATGTCCGGGAAACCATCCGTGGTGAGGAAGGCGGTGCGGGCAATCTTGCGCTCCACGATGCCGTTGGTGCCGCGCGTGGTGCCGTAAAGGAACATGGAGGTGTCCGCGAGGAGATCCTTGGCAGACAGGCCCAGCTGTTCGGCCGCCACCTCGAGGCCGGCAGCGATGCTGGCAAAAGCGCGGCTGCGATCGGTCAGCGCCTTGCCAATGGTGAAGCGGCCGGCAGTGTCGGTGACAACGACGTCGGTGAACGTGCCGCCGGTATCGACTGAAATTCGGAAAGGCATGCGAGAGAACCCCTGCGGAATGAAGATGAACGGGTCTGGTGAAGGTACGCAAAGGCTTGCCGGGGCGTCAACGGCTGCGCCCCGCCGCAACGCCCCATGTCCTGCAACCCCGGGGCCTGCGTCACTGAGGTATGCTCCGGTCAGCACGCCGCCGGGGGTGCAGAGTGATAATTGGAGTACGGCGCGAATGACCGCGGCTGGTGACATAATTCTGGTAGTCGATGATGACGCGACAGTGCGTGAGCTGCTTGCGGATTATCTCGGCAGCCATCAGTACCAGGTTCTGTGCGCTGCCAACGGCGAGGAGGCGCGCACGCTCCTTGCCGCGCATCATCCCCGTGTGGTGCTGCTCGATATCGGCCTGCCGCTGGAGGATGGCTTGTCGCTCGCACGCTTCATTCGCGAGCAGTACGACATCGGCATCCTGATGGTCTCCGGTGCGGGCGAGACCATCGATCGCATCGTGGGGCTGGAGGTGGGGGCCGACGACTACCTGGCCAAGCCCTTTGACCTGCGCGAGCTGCGTGCGCGCCTCAAAAGCATCCTGCGGCGGTACGCCCGCGAGCCTGTGCCGCAGGCACCCCCGGAGACCCATCAGGTGGTGATGGGCCGGGCGACCCTCGATCTGGACACCCGCCAGCTGCTGGACGCCGGCGGCGAGGAGCTTCCGCTCACCAGTGCGGAATTCGAATTGCTGAAAACCTTTGCTGAACGCCCGAATCGGCCGCTGACCCGTGACCAGCTGATGAGTCTCACGCGCAACCGGGAGTGGGATCCGCTGGATCGCAGCATCGACATCCGCATCGCGCGCCTGCGGCGGCGGATCGAGCCCGATCCTGACAACCCCAGCGTGCTGAAAACGGTCCGCGGTGTGGGGTACATGTTCACCTCTGCGAGGCAACACTGATGGCACTGCCGATTACCTCCAAGGCTGCCGCAATCCTCGGCAATCTGCTGCACCATGAAGCGCGCGACGGTTCTGCCACCGAGCAGCTGTTCCTCAAGGCTGCGGTAGCCTTGTCCGGGGCACAGCGGGAAACAGTCTTCAAGGATCTCACCCACAGTCTGGCCGAGCTGCTGGAGGCGGACATCGCGCTCATCGGCGTGCTGCGCCAGAACGCCGCTCCGCCGGAGATCGAAGCCCTGGCGCTGTGGGTGGATGGTCACTGGGTGCGCGACTTCCATTACCCCTTGGCGGACACCCCTTGTTCCACGGTCATCGGGCGCGAGTTCCGCTTCTATCCAAGCGAAGTCAGTCAGCATTTCACGTCCCCGGATTTCAGGGGCGCGCGGGTCGAAGGTTATGCCGCCTTCCCGCTCACCGGCAGTGACGGGGAGGCGTTGGGCGTAGTCGCCGTGATGAGTCACGGAAAGCTGCAGCACCCGGAACTCATCGAGGCGCTGCTCAGGCTGTTCTCGGACCGCGTGGTCGTGGAAATCGAACGTGCCGAGAGCGAGGCGGCGCGGCAGTCCGCAGAAGAAGAGCGCCTTGCGTTGGAAGAACAACTGCGCCATGCGCAGCGCATGGAGACAGTGGGCCAACTCACAGGCGGCATCGCGCACGATTTCAACAACATCCTCACCGGGCTGCTCGGGTATGTGGAGATGGCGAAAGAGCATGTGGAGTCGCTGGAGGATGCCCGGCTCAGTCGCTATCTCGACCGCGCGCATCGCTCCGGGCTGCGTGCCCGCAACCTGGTGCAGCAGATGTTGTCGTTCAGCCGTGGCCGGCGCGGTCAGCCGCGTCCGGTGCAGATTGCACAGGTCACGCGCGACATGATGGGCCTGCTGGAATCCACCTTGCCTTCCTCCATCGAGGTCACGCGCGACATCGCCGAAGACCTGCCGACCCTCGTGCTCGACCCGCTGCATTTCGAGCAGGTCCTGCTCAATCTGTGCATCAACAGTCGCGATGCGATGGAGGGCGTGGGCAAGCTCACCATTGCGGTATCACGGCGAACTTGTGTGGATTGCGTCTGCTGCGCGTCCTGCCGGCTGCCTCTGGACGGAACCTTTGTCGAGCTGGCGATCACGGACACCGGCCCCGGAATTCCGACGGAGGTACAACGGCGCATGTTCGAACCGTTCTTCTCCACCAAGGAGACCGGCAAGGGCACCGGCATGGGACTCGCCATCGTGCATGGCATCGTGCATGAGTACGGCGGCCATCTCATCGTGAACAGCGAGCCCGGTCAGGGCACAACGATCCGGGTACTGCTGCCCTGTGACGATGAACAGCAGGCAAGCACTGTGGTCCGTCCTGCCAAGCCGGGCAGCCAGACGGACAAGCCGGCGTTCGAAGGGCAGGTGCTGTGCGTGGATGACAACGCCGAGGTTGGCGAATTCATGCAGGAACTGCTGGAGGGCTGGGGTCTGGTCGTCACGCGGTTTGAGGATTCGGAGGCTGCACTGGCCAGCTTCGAGGCTGATCCAGCCCCGTACGACTTTGCACTGCTGGACCAGACCATGCCCAAAGTCACGGGCATTGAATTGGCCCGCGCACTGCTCGCCCTGCGCCCCGAATTACCGGTGCTGCTCTATACCGGCTACAGCGACCAGATCAACGAGGAAACGGTCAGGGCTGCGGGTGTACGGGCACTCCTCAAGAAACCGCTGGATCTGGCCAACCTGCGCCGGCAAATTGCCCACCTGTTGCAATTCCGCAATGCAACAATTCCATAACAAACAAGCCCTTCGGCGACATCTCTACGCAACATCCTGCGCGTAGCCTGCTCTCCATCGATGACGGGTGACCCGCAGGGTGCGGGACTCACCGACGGCATCAGCCACAAGGCAGAGGAGAATCGACATGAGCAAGCGACAGGAACTGTTCGCCTCCATCGGCGTCGGGATTGCAGGCATTGCAACCTGGGCGCTGCTGGTGGCCTTCCTCGCGACCCGCCTCTCATATCCGGGCGTGGTCTGACAGGTGTGCAGTCGCGGGGCGGGGACTTCCTCCCCTCCTCCCCTCGGAAAAACCGCTCCGCGAGCCTCCGGGCCGCGACCTGCAAAGGTCGCGGCTTTTTTATGCGTGCCTCAGTGGACCCCCAGCAGCTTGTGCCACTGTGCGGTGAATTCGAAGCGCAGGCCAAGCCGATTGAGTGTGTACACCATGGCGAGTGTCTCTTCCTGATTGCTGCCTGAGCCGGACCAACAGGGCTGCAGATAGTAGTTCCAGGCCGAGAATCTCTCGTAGTAATCCCGAAGCACCTCCACCGGCTGCCCGGTGTAGACGATCTTGAGTTCCTGGGCGAAATCCATGGCGAGCTCGTCCACCAATCCCTTGGGAGAGACGGTGCACCAATCCCAGGGCGCATTCACGCGACGCATGCCGGAAGTCTGGATATTGATGTAGAGGTCACGTCGGCGACACTCGGCAACCACGCGATCGAAATCCTCATGCTCGGCAGGCTCACCGCCGGTCAGGCAAACCCAGCCGCGCGCCCCCACGGCCTCAAAGGCCAGCTCAGCGAGTTCCACCGGGGTGTATTCCGTGCCCCCCTTGAAAGCCAGTGACTCGGGCTGGTCGCAGACCTCCCGGATGGGGCATTTCACCGCGCAGCCCTGTGCCCGGATGAAGAACATGGGCTTGCCCGTGAGGTGACCCTCACCCTGGATGCTGTGGAAGAGTTCGCTTATACGCATATAACCCGTTATTTTACGGCCGCCTTGCAGACTATTCACCCGAATTCAGGCGCCTTCCAGTTGCATGAACCCCGCTGAACTCCTGCGCCGCCTGGGCGCACGTCTGTCCGAATTCACGGAACGCTGGATTCCGGATGCCTGGGTCATCTGCATGATGTTGACCGCCGTGGCCATGGTCATTGCCATGGTTGGCCCCGGCGTCGGCCCGGAACAGGCTGTACTGGCATGGGGCCAGGGGGTCTGGAAGCTGCTCACGCTGGGCATGCAGTTCACGCTCTCCATGGTGGCCGCCTATGCCTGTGTGGCTTCACGCCCCGCCTGGCGTTTCTTCGACTGGCTCGCGGGTTTACCCAATCCCGAACGTCCCCTGCAGGCCGTAGTGCTCGCCGGCATCTTTTCCATGGTCACGGGCTACCTCAACTGGGCGTTCTGTCTCGTGTCCTGTGCCCTGTTCACACCCTTCCTCATCCGTCGCAATCCGCGTGCGGATGTGCGGGTGTTGATTGCCAGCGCCTACCTTGGGCTGGGAACCATCTGGCATGGCGGTTTCTCGGGCTCGGCCCCGCTCATCCTGGCGACTCCCGATAACCCGCTGGTCACGCCGAGCACGCCTGGCGGCACCGCAGTGGTCGAGCGGCTCTACCCCATCAATGAGACGCTCTTCAACAGTTTCAATCTCGGCTATCTGTGCGTGATCTTCGTGGTGGCGCTGGTCACGGTGGTCATCCTGCATCCACGCCACGGCGCACGCACCCTCTCTCCCGAGCAGGCAGAAGCCATCCTGCCCGCTCCGCCCCCGGAAGATGCGCCGCCTCGCACGCCAGCAGAACGGCTCGATCAGTTCAGGGGCTGGGTCTGGCTTGCGCTGATTCTGCTGATCTATCCGTTGGCCAACACCATGGCGACCAAGGGCTTTGCGGAGAGCTGGACCATAGACTCCTACAACATCGTGTTCCTGGCGCTTGCGCTGTGCCTGCACGGGCGCCCCACCTCATTCCTGCGGGCTTGCCGGGCGGCCATGGACAGCGCCTGGGGCATCGTCGTGCAGTTTCCGTTCTATGCGGGGATCTTCGGCCTGCTTCAGTTCACGCCGCTGGGGCATTGGCTGGGTGAGTTCTTCGCGCGCGTGGCGAGCACGGAGACCTATCCGCTGGTGGTGTACCTGTACTCGAGCTTCATGAACCTGTTCATCCCTTCGGCGGGCTCGAAGTGGCTCATCGAGGCACCGTTCCTGCTGCCAGCCGGCGCGTCCCTCGATGTCTCCGTGGTCACCACCACACTCGCCTATGCCTACGGAGACTCCACCACCAATCTCATCCAGCCCTTCTTCGCGATCCCGATTCTGGCCGTGACCAAGCTGCGCTTCGGCGAGATCGTGGGCTACACCTTCCTGGTCGCTCTTGTGCTGATGCTGGTGAACGTGGGGGCGATGCTGCTCATCCCGCCCAATCTCTGAGCGGGCGAGGACCCGGCAAGAGTCCTACTCGAGGCCTTCGAACAGCACACTGGAAAGGTAGCGCTCCCCGGCATCCGGCAGGATGACGACGATGGTCTTGCCTGCCATGGCGTCCTCCCGGGACAGGCGCGCGGCAACCGCGGTCGCCGCGCCACAGGAGATCCCGGCCAGAATCCCCTCCTCCGTGGCCAGGCGCCGCGCGTATTCGACCGCGTCTTCGTTACTCACCTGTTCGATGCGATCGACCAGCGAGAGATCAAGAGTCTCCGGAATGAAGCCCGCGCCGATGCCCTGAATCTTGTGGGGCGCCGGTTGGATCGCGGCGCCCGCCCGGTGCTGCGACATCACGGGGCTGGTGGCAGGCTCCACCGCCACCGCGAGCACCGGCCGGCCACGGGTGTGCTTGAGGTAGCGCGAGATGCCCGTGATGGTGCCGCCCGTGCCTACGCCAGAGACGATTACGTCCACCTTGCCGTCGGTGGCGTCCCAGATTTCCGGGCCAGTGGTCTTTTCATGAATGGCAGGATTGGCAGGATTCCTGAACTGCTGTGGCATGTAGTAGCGGTTCGGGTCTCGTGCCACCAGTTCCTCGGCCTTCGCAATTGCGCCGGACATCCCCCTCGCACCCTCCGTGAGCACCAGCCTCGCGCCGAAGGCTTTCAGCACTTTCCGACGCTCCAGGCTCATGGTTTCCGGCATGGTGAGCGTGATGGGGTAGCCCTTGGCAGCACACACGAAAGCCAGGGCGATACCGGTGTTGCCGCTGGTGGGTTCGACGATCTCCATGCCGGGCTTCAACAGTCCGCGCTGTTCGGCATCCCAGATCATGGCCGCGCCGATCCGGCATTTCACGGAGTAGGCGGGATTGCGACCTTCGATCTTGGCCAGCACCAGGGCGCGGTCTGCGGCCACCACGCGGTTGAGGCGCACAAGCGGCGTGTTGCCGATGGAGAGCGCGTTGTCTTCGAAATACTGCATGGCAGGCTCCGTGACGGAATCAGGGAAGGGCTCGAGTGTACGCGTATCAAAGGCGGCAACGCGACCCAAGACCACGCGCCGGCAGAGGCCGATCGTTTGCCTCCTGTTCACCTTCGTCTGACTAACATGCCTGCGCTCTTTGGGCGTATCATTCGGCACCCCGGAACCCCCACACATTCAACCTGCGCCGAGGCCCCCACACACCATGCGTCCGGTCACGCAAAGCTGCAGCCGCGTCCTGCCTGCTCTCCTGATTCTGCTCACCCTTCTTGCCACTGGCATCGCCCATGCGGCAGACCCCCTCCAGCTCGGCTGGCTGGAGCGGATACGCCTCCAGCCTTGGGACGTGGTGGTGAAAGCCAAACTCGACACAGGCGCCAAAACGGCTGCCATCCATGCCACTGACATCGAGTACTTCGAGAAAGATGGCAAGGAATGGGTGCGCTTCAAGCTGTCGCTGGACCACCGGGATCCCAAGGCCGAAACCTTGCTGGTGGAAAAACGTCTGGAACGCAAGGTCAAGATCAAGCTGCGCGGCACCGAGAAAACATCGAGCCGGCCCAGCGTGAAGATGGAATTCTGCCTGGGTGAGAAGCGCTATCAGGCGTTGTTCACGCTCACCAACCGCGAGAAGTTCAATTATCCGGTGCTGCTGGGTAGGCGCTTTCTGGCGGAGATTGCGGTGATCGATCCCGCCGCGAAATACAATTCCACCCCCACCTGTCCGGCCTCCAGGAAGTAACGGACCGGTTTTCGCAGGAGGTCAGCAGGTGCGTGTTTCGGCTGTTTTTGTCTGGGCGTTCATCTTTGCTGCGGTGGGGCTCGGGCTCGTCTATCTCAAAGTGAGCAGGCTCGGTATTCCGCTGGACCCTTCCGCCGAGGCCACGGTCTGGGATGTGGAGGCCCGCGTCAATTTTCAGGGCCGTGGCCTGCCCGCCAAGGTCACGCTCGCGCTACCCGGGGCGCCGCGCGGCTTTGCAGTGCTGGACGAAGACTTCGTCTCGCGCGGCTTCGGACTTGCAGTGGGCGGAGACGACAAGGCGGCACCGGAGGCTGTCTGGACCGTACGCCGGGC
>JBDLQR010000448.1:0-2790 GCA_039800485.1 Pseudomonadota bacterium | reverse complement strand
GGGAGGTCCGCTCAGCGGATTTCCCGGAGCGATGCGCGAACCGATCAGCAGACCGTCTTCATGGCCCTGGCGCTCTACAACTCCCTGACCCGACACAAGGATGTCTTCATCCCCGCAGACCCGGCGCGGGTGACCATGTACGCCTGTGGCCCGACCGTCTACAACCCACCGCACATCGGCAACGCACGCGCTGCGGTCGTTTACGATGTGCTGTACCGGGTACTCAGGCGGCATTTCCCGAATGTCGTCTACGCCCGCAACATCACGGACGTGGATGACAAGATCAATCTTGCGGCCCAGCGTGAGGCCGTCCCGATTTCGGTGATCTCCGCCCGCTACACCGAGATCTATCATCGGGACATGGCGGCCCTCGGCGCGCTGCCACCCGTGGTCGAACCCCGGGCCACCGAACACATCCCGCAGATGATCAGCATGATCGAGACCCTCATCGACGGGGGCCATGCCTACGTCGCTGAAGGGCATGTCATGTTCCATGTCCCGAGCTTTGCGGACTACGGCAAGTTGGCGGGGCGCAGCCGGGACGAGATGATCGCGGGCGCGCGGGTGGAAGTGGCGCCGTTCAAGCGGGACCCGGCAGATTTCGTGCTCTGGAAACCCTCACCAGAGGGCATTCCCGGTTGGGACAGCCCATGGGGACATGGGCGACCGGGCTGGCACCTCGAGTGCTCGGCCATGAGTGAAGCCCATCTCGGCCGCACCATCGACATCCACGGTGGGGGCAACGATCTCAAGTTCCCGCATCACGAGAACGAGATTGCCCAGAGCACCTGCGCGCATGGAGGGCAGGTGTTTGCGCGCTATTGGGTACACAACGGTTTCGTCGAAATCGAACACGAGAAGATGTCCAAGTCGCTCGGCAACGTGCTGCTGGTCCAGAACCTTCTGCAGCGTTTCCCGGGAGAGGCGCTACGTCTGGCCCTGATCAAGGGGCGCTACCGCGAACCCATCAGCTGGAGTGACGATCTCGTCAATCAGGCCAAGGCCCAGCTGGATCGTCTCTACGGGGCCTTGCAGCGCATGGACACGCTGGAGCCCACCACAAATGCGCCCCCGGAGGCCTTCACGGCGGCCATGGACGATGATCTCAATACACCGCAGGCGCTGGCGCACATGATGGCGCTCGCCGGGGAAGCCAACAGCAGCGAAGACACGGCGGTGTTGGCGCGTGTGAAAGGGGAACTGCTGGCGTGCGGAAATGAACTCGGTCTGCTGCAAGCGAGTCCGGAGGCCTGGTTCCGCACCGCCCAGCCCCAGCAAGTCGATGTGGCGCGGGTGGAAGCACTCATCGCCCAACGGGCCGAAGCGCGCGCGGCGCGCGACTGGGCGACGGCGGACAAGGTCAGGGCTGAACTGACCGCAATGGGAATTGCCATCCTCGATGGCGCAAGTGGTACGCAATGGCGCGTTGAGGGGACTGGCACGCATGAGTGAAGAAAAGACCGGCCAGCGACTCGCGCCGGCAGCGGAGCTGATGGCGGCGCAGGAAGAGATCGTCGACACCTTCACACTGCTGGAGGACTGGAGCGACCGCTACCAGTACATCATTGACCTCGGCCGCGAAGCCCCGCCGTTTCCGGAGGAATGGAAGACCGAGCAGTACCGGCTCAAAGGCTGCCAGTCGCAGGTCTGGATCGTGACGGAGATGAAGGATGGCCGGATGCAGATCCATGCCACCAGTGATTCGGCCATCGTGGCCGGGCTCATTGCCATGCTGGTCAAGGTGTATTCGGGCCGTCGGCCGGCGGACATCCTGTCCACCCCGCCGGAATTCATTCGCCGCGTCCAGCTCGAAGACCACCTGTCGCCCACCCGCAGCAACGGGCTTTCGGCCATGGTCCAGCAGATTCGTCAGATGGCAGTTGCCGCACTGGCCCAGCAGCACAAGACCTGAGTCACCCCGAGGCGGGGATGCCTCGGCTATACTCGCGCACTTTGCCAGCCCTTGAAGTGCCGCGATGACCCAGTCATTCCCAGAAGTCAAAGCCCTCAACCAGCCCGCGCTGGAGCGTGAAATCCTTGCGTTCTGGGAGCAGGAGCGGATTTTTGAACGCTGCATCAGTCACCGCGAGGGCGGCCCCGACTTCACCTTCTACGAAGGCCCGCCAACCGCCAACGGGCGACCCGGCATCCACCACGTACTGAGCCGCACGATCAAGGACCTGTTCTGCCGCTACAAGACCCTCAAGGGCTATCGGGTTGAACGCAAGGCCGGTTGGGACACGCATGGGCTGCCGGTCGAGATCGAGGTTGAGAAAGAGCTCGGCCTTGACGGCCGTGCGCAGGTGGAGACCTACGGTATCGCGGCGTTCAACCAGGCCTGCCGCAACAGCGTCAATCGCTACACCGCCGAATGGAACACCCTGACTCGCCAGATGGGGTATTGGGTCGATCTGGAACATCCTTACGTTACCTACCACAACGAGTACATCGAATCGGTCTGGTGGCTGATCAAGCGAATCTACGAGCGCGGGCTGCTTTACAAGGGTTACAAGATAGCCTGGTACAGCCCGGGCACGGGCACGGTGCTGTCCTCGCACGAGGTTTCCCTCGGGTACAAGGAAGTCACCGACCCCAGCGCCTATGTGCGCTTCCGGCTGGTCGATGACCCTGCCACTTCGCTGCTCGCGTGGACAACGACCCCCTGGACTTTGCTGTCCAATGTGGCGCTCGCAGTGGGGCCGGAGATTACCTATGTGAAAGTCCGCATCGCGGGTGAGTCCGGCGCAGAGCAGCTGATCCTGGCCGAGTCGCGGCTGGAATCGCTGCGAT
>JBDLQR010000447.1:0-2553 GCA_039800485.1 Pseudomonadota bacterium | reverse complement strand
GTCCTGAACAACAAGGGCTACACCACTGAACGCTATCTGGCCGAGGGCCACTTCAATGACATCCATCCCTGGCACTATCACCGCATGCCGGAGCTGCTCGGTTCGGGACTGGGGATCGAGGTTCACACCGAAGAGGAGCTGGAGCAGGCCCTGATTCGCGCCGTGGCGCATACCGATGCCTTCACCCTGATCAATATCCATCTGGACCCCATGGACATCAGCCCCGCACTGGAGCGTCTCACGCGAGGCATCCGGGAAAGCATGTAAGGAGGCCGCACGGGCTTGGCACCTTGAGGAGGCCTCCCTAGAATCAGGGGAGGCTCCTAACCTGCGACGACGACCTCGTGTTGATGCACATCTCCGCCCGTTTTTCCGTGACCTTGGAACGTGCTCGTCGTGGCGTGCTGTGGTCCACGACCTATACGGGAACCCGCTCGGCGCTGGTCAATGCGGGTCTGGCCACGCCGGGGCAGTTCCCGGCGGGCACCAAGGCACGTTCGTCCAGCAACGGCGGACACCCGGAAGCGGGTCGCTGGTACCTGTGGCAGGAGCAGCCCGTGGAGGACGTGTGGTCGGTGACCTACTACACCGAATCGCTGTTCGCGGAGCTGGACGGGCGGGAACTGCGTCAGCTCCAGCGCCATCTGCTGAATGATCTGCAGATCACTCCGGAAAGTATCGGCGACCTGATCAAGCTCTGGCGCACGCAGGCTGCATCCAAGCCTTCGCAACGCGCGGCCGGCGCAGCCGACGCAACCTGAATCGCGCCCCGCACTTCCGGCCCTGTCGCCTCGGGTGAATACCCGCGTTGCCTTCATCACTGAGCTTACCGTTCCCGGCGGTGGCGGGACCGCGCCCGACCTGTTGTCTGCGGCCAGTGGCCTGTCCAAATCCAGGATCAAGGAAGCCATGCAGAAAGGCGCAGTCTGGGCGGCTCAGGGCTCGCGCAAAGCCCAGCGCCTGCGGCGTGCCACGACGCCACTGGCGGCAGGCACACGGCTCAGCCTCCATTACGACAGCCAGGTGCTCGATCGGGAACCGCCACAAGCGCGCCTGGTGTGCGATGAGAAACGCTACAGCGTGTGGTTCAAGCCGCCCGGTCTGCTGGTGGAGGGATCACGCTATGGCGATCACGCCACCCTCCTGCGTCAGGTCGAGCAAGGCTTCGGTGCACCCCGCCGTGTGTGGCTGGTACACCGCCTTGACCTGGAAGCCGCGGGACTGATCCTCATCGCGCATACCCCGCAAGCGGCGGCGCGCCTGTCGGCGCTGTTCCAGGCACGCACCATCGAGAAGCACTATTGCATTGAAGTCACCGGGCTGCTCGGCACGCCCGGCAGCTCCGGGCACTGGGATGCTGCGCTCGATGGCAAGGCCTCACGCACCGACTATCGCGTCGTGTCCAGCTCCCCACAACTGAACATGAGCTGCGTGGAAATCCGCATGGCAAGTGGCCGCTATCACCAGATTCGCCGGCACGCCACGGCAGCGGGTCATCCGGTGTTGGGGGATCCTGCTTATGGGCAGCACAATGCGCATTCGGCAGGTCTGCGACTGATGGCCACGCGCCTTGCATTCATCGACCCCTGGCGCGGGGCGCGGGTCGAGTACAGCTGTGAGGACACACTGCAGTCTCTCTGGGGCTGGTGCCCCGGTACGCCCGCCTGATTTTCTGCTGGCTTCCCGCGCCGCTCAGCGCTGCGCGAGGTAGGCTCGCCAGCCACCCAGCCTCGTAATTTCTTCCGCGCCTTGCAAGGCATGCGCCTCACACAGGAAGCCATGCGGCTGGCTGCCATCTTCCAGTTCTACCCGACCGATCGCGAGCGGTGCGGGGATGCCCGCCATGAAATCGCCGAGCGCTGAGCGCGGCAGCGCCCACTCCTCCACTTCAATCGCCGCGCCGTGCGTGGTGTCCCGCAGCAGTCCCGGCCGTCGAGGTGGCCCACCAGCCAGTGCATACAGGCGGTAGACAGGTGCCGTGCGGCACGCACGCACCAACCGCCCACCGCGCGCCAGCAGTTCTCCATTGAGCGGCAATCCGGAAAGATGCGCCCCACAGACCACCAACGTCGCGTGTGCCCCGTCTTCGGGAGCTTCGGTGCCGGAGTGCTGAGACAGCGGCGCGGATTCGCCCAGCAAGCGGGCACCGAGGTCCAGCAGGCGCTCATCGCCAAAGGCGGGCGCGAAGAGCGTCACACCCCAGGGCACGCCGGCCGTGCCGATACCGGCCGGCACGGCCAGTGCCGCGTAATCGAGGAGGTTCATGAAATTGGTGTAATGACCAAGCTCAGAGTTGAGACGAACGGGATCCTGGGCTACCGCATCAAGTCTGTGAGGGCGGCCGAGTGTAGGTGTCAACACGCAGTCACACTGGGTGAAGACCTGATCAGTCTGGTGCTTGAGCGCCTGGAGTCGATGTTGTGCCTTGAAGAGTTCAACCGCGCGACGTTCACGACCGGCGCCGATGATTTCCCGCGTGACCGGGAACAAGGCCTCGGGCTGCTGCTCGATGAAGCGCTCAATCGCCGTGTACCGCTCGCTCACCCAGGGCCC
>JBDLQR010000446.1:0-3529 GCA_039800485.1 Pseudomonadota bacterium | reverse complement strand
GGCTTCTCGGGATGGAGCATCTGTACCTGAAGGATGAGACCGCCAACCCCACCGGCACAACCAAGGATCGCATGGCAGCAGTCTCCCTGCCGTTCCTGTATGAACACGGTGTGCGTGCATTCACCACATCCTCTACCGGAAACTCCTCCACTGCCTACGCGCATCTGATGCCGCGGTTTCCGGACATGACGATGTATCTCTTCACCGCCGCACGTTTTGCGCACAGGGTGCAGCACACGGACAGCCCGAATATCTGGCATTTCATTCTGGATGATGCGTCGTTTGTGGAGGCGGGCAATTACGCGAATGCCTTCGCGCAGATGAATGGTCTCGACGCTGAACGTGGCTTCTTCAATCCAGGTCGCCGCGAGGGTCTCAAGGTCACATGGCTGGAGACCTGCGAACAGGTGGAAGGCCCGATTGACTGGTATGTCCAGGCGGTGTCCAGCGCGATGGGCATATACGGTGTCTACAAGGGTGCCAAGGAGCTTTCTGCCGTGCGTCCCGGGAGCCCCGTGCCTCGCCTGCTGTGCGTGCAACAGGAGAGTTGTGCTCCGATGGTCCATGCCTGGGAAGAGGGCAGCGAGCACATTGCCCCGCACCACCGCATTGCCAAGCCTGATGGCATTGCCGAGGCCATCCTGCGCGGCGATCCCACCAAGGCTTACCCGCCCGTGCGGGGGATGGTCAAGGAGAGCGGTGGCGACATGGTGAGTGTTTCTGAGCAGGAGATAAGGGCGGCGCGCCGCATGGTCGAAGACGAAGAAGGGCTCTCGCCCTGCTTTGCAGCCTCCACCGCGGTCGCCGGACTCGTCAAGCGCATCAGATCAGGCCATCTGCCGCGCGAGCATGTGGTCGTGGTCAATCTCACCGGCAGCGACCGCTTGCTGGAGCAGCAGAAGCCGGCACGCGCTCCCATCCATCTCGTTCGTCACGGCAGTGGCTTTGTGCCGAGAGATGAACTCCCTGCAAGCCTTGGCAAGCCGCGTTTCCCTTGATCCACCTTTTGCCTCTGCACATAGCCTGCTCATGACTCTCAACGAGAAGACCATTGCCCCTGCCTCGAGCCCTCAAGGGCAGATGGGGTTGGTCGAACAAATTCTGGCCACGGCCTCGGCGCGCGCTGAGCATCCGGCCTTGGTGACTCCTGCCGGGATGGTGACCTACGACGCCCTGGCAAGATTGACGGCCCAAGCCGCACGTGGCCTCGTCGCCGCGGGATATCCCGATGCCTCCCGTATCGGGTTGCTGCTGCCGCACGGGGCCATCCCGATACTCGCGTCCATTGCCTGCCTGAGGGCAGGTCTCATCTTCGTGCATCTCGATCCCCGGGATCCGGATGAGCGCTTGAAGGAAATTCTGGAGGACTGCAGCCCGAAGCTGATCATCACGGATGGCACGGGCACCACGCGCCTCGCAGAAATGGACGCGTGCTGGCCGGGGGCGACATGGGAGCAGGTACTGCAGACCGGTGAGGAAAACTCCGCGACAGCGCTGCCTGTCCCGCCACCAGACGCACTGATGTATCTCTTCTATACCTCCGGCTCCACGGGCAAGCCCAAAGGGGTGTTGCAGACGCAGCGCAATCTGCTCCATTTCGCATCAACCTACGCCGACCGCCTCGGTATTCACGAGGATGACAGGCTTTCCCTGCTCTATACCTTGAGTTTCAGTGCGGCCAATCTCGATTTGTTTCCGGCACTGCTTCGAGGGGCGAGCGTCTGTCTGTACGAATTGCGAGCCCTGGGTATTGCGGAACTACCTGCCTGGATCGGCGATGCCGGAATCACCGTGCTGCACACGGTGCCCTCGGTTTTTCGCACGCTGGTCAATGGCACGGATAAACGTGCTCAGCTCTCAAGTATCAGGGTGGTCGACCTGGGTGGGGAGGCTGTCTATGCCGCTGATGTCCTGCAGGCGCGTACCCAGCTGGCAGGGGGCTGCCGCATCTTCAATCACTATGCGCAGACCGAAGCGATGGTCATCGCACAGCACGAGGTCACTGCAGACGATCTGCAGGAGCCGGACAAGGCCGTGCCGGTAGGAAAGCCGGCCCGTCAAATGCAGGTCAGCATCCAGAACGAACAAGGGGCGCCCGCCGCCCCGGGTGAGATTGGCGAAGTTGTCTTGCGCAGCGCCCATGTCTCCCCGGGATACTGGGGGAGCTTTGACTCCCAAGCCGCACCTGATCCGTACAGGAGTCGCCGTTTTGTGTCGGGAGACCTGGGGTATCTCGATGCCGAAGGCGTCCTGCGGTGCACGGGGCGGTGCAACCAGCGCGTCAAGATTGACGGTCAATCAGTGCATCTGGAGGAAGTTGAGCGAGCCTTGCACAGGCTCGAGACGGTTCGGCAAGGCGTGGTCATTGCTGTCGAGCGTTCTACTGGCACCGTACTCAAAGCATTCCTCGAGCTCCACGAGGGGGCGCGAATCGAGAGCGCCGGGATTCGCGACGGCTTGAGGGCATGGCTGCCTGCGTACATGGTGCCTGCCCGAATCACGGTATTGGAAGCCTTGCCCCGTACCCAGTCCGGCAAGATTGATCGACTCACGCTGGCGCGTATGGCGGAGGCACCTGATCCTGTTTCAGGAGGGGCCGCAGCGGCAGTTGGCGCGGGGCAGGGGATGCCCGGGGAAATCGCTGCAATGTTCACGGAATTGCTGGGTGGCACCGCCTGCACCGTGGATCAGGACTTCTTTGCCTTGGGCGGGAGCTCACTCAAGGCCATGGAGCTGCATATGCGGCTGGAACAGCGCTACGGCCGCGTTCTGCCGCTTGAAACCCTGCTGTTGTCCGCGACCCCACGCTTTCTGGCGGATGTCATCGCCACCCGCAGTCCTACGGTGGCAGGTGTGCGGCGTCCGCTCACGCTTTCACTGAATACCGAGGGCCCGCGGCCTGCACTTTTCCTGGTGCATGGTTACAACGGACAGGCCATGGTCAGCCGCGAATTTGTGGCGATCACCGGCAAGGGTCGTCCACTGCACGCCTTCCAGGCGTCGGGGCTCGATTTCTCGCATGGCAAGCACTGGACGCTCGAGGACATTGCAGCCACCTACGTGGAAGCAATGCTGGAGCGTAGCGAGGGTCGCCCTTTTGCACTCGGTGGGCTGTGCATAGGAACCTACCTGGCGGTTGAGATGGCGCGCCAACTGATCGCACGCGGATTCAGGCTCCCACCTCTGTTTCTTTTTGATCCGGCCCCCTTCAATCCCGGCAATCGCTGGTTGACTCGGCTCTTCAGGCGGCGCCAGGACGATCAGGCGCGCATGGACGATCAGCGCCGCAGAATCAGGAACCGGGTCGCCCAGGGGCGGAGCCTCGTCAACATCGAGGATGTTGGGATCATGGAACAGGCAGCGAAAGCTGGCGCAGCGTTTCTGGGCGCGCTGGAGCGTCATCGGGTGCGCAGATTTGACCACCCGGTGATCCTGTTCGCGAGCCGTCATCGTGCGGCCGAGGTCAGCAGCCCGCGATCAACGGTGAGTCGTTGCCTGAAAAATGTGAGTTCGAGGCACTTCGTGGGTG
>JBDLQR010000445.1:0-2672 GCA_039800485.1 Pseudomonadota bacterium | reverse complement strand
TCGACCCGGTTCTGGTCGAGAAGGACTACTGGTTGATGCATTGCCTGTGGGGCCTGCAGGCGCAGGGGTTGCGGTTCGAGCTAAAGGGCGGCACCTCGCTCTCCAAAGGCTTCGGGATCATCCATCGGTTTTCAGAGGACATCGACATCCGCATCGAGCCGCCGGCTGCGCTCGACGTGAAGGCTGGCCGAAACCAGGATAAGGCCTCGCATGTAGAGTCCAGAAGGTCGTTCTACGACTGGCTTAGCCAGGAGATCCGGATCCCAGGCATCGTCGCGGTCGAGCGTGACACCGACTTCGACGACGAGAAGCTGCGCAGCGCGGGCATCCGGCTGGTCTATCCGACCACGCTTGGGTCGCTTCAAGGGGTCAAGTCCGGTGTCCTGCTGGAGGTCGGCTTCGACGATACGACGCCGAACCGTCCGGTCACGATCTCCTCCTGGGCATACGACACCGCCGTCGCACGTGGGGTATTGGTCGAGGACAACCGCGCCTTGGACGTGCTCTGCTACGAGCCCAGCCATACCTTGGTCGAGAAGCTCCAGACGCTGTCCACCAAGTACCGGGGGCTTCCCGCGACGGGCCGGTTACCGCCGAACTTCCTGCGCCACTACTACGACGTCTACTGCCTGCTGGGGCTGCCCGAGGTGCTCGATTTCATCGGTACGCCGGCCTACGAGGCGCGCAAGCGGCAGCGGTTTCGGGCAGCTGATGAACGGGTCATTGCGCGCAATCCGGCGTTCGTCCTGGCTGACCCGTCTCGGCGCACGACCTTTGCCGCCGAGTACGCGCGGACAGCCGCGCTGTACTACCAAGGACAACCGCCCTTTGAGGACATCGTCGCCAGGATCCAAGAGCACATTGATCGAATGTAGGGCGGAAGGATCGCTCGACGACGGCGCCACGACTACGCTCAAGGCGACCTGGCGCATACCGCAGGACATCAAGGAGCAGTAGGCCTGCGCCAGCAGCTGCGGCAATGATCGTGCGGTGTTCAACGTGGGCGGCGACAAGTACCGGCTTATGGTCGAGATCCAGTACTAGGGCGTAATCGTCTGGGTGAAATTCGTGGGAACCCATGCGCAGTACGACCGAATCGACGTGGAGACGGTCAATGACGATTAAGCCGATCCAGCGGACAGGAAGGCACTCCCCGGTAACAGCCCGCTGTCGGGCCTGCAGTAGGAAACCTCGGCGCCCATGACTTCCTCCGCGTTCGACCGTTACCTCGGCATCCACTACTCGGGCGCCGAGACGCCGGACTCGGGGCTGAAGAACCTGCGCGTCTACAGCGCCACGCCGGATACGCCGCCCCAGGAGGTACTGCCACCGCCCGGACCACGAAAGTACTGGAGCCGGCGAGAACTAGCGCACTGGCTGGCTGGGCAACTCGCTGGCGACACGCCGACGATTGTCGGCATCGACCACGCGCTGTCGCCTCCGGAGCGGCTGGGTTGTGGGGTTGAGGGGTGGATACTCGGGGCGCCGTGCCCGCCGTAAATAGTGAGTTGCCGACCTTGTCCGGTATCACCCCAGAACAGCCGTTGACCATGGTCGCATAGGCTCACTTCTGACGACCACGGAAAATGGGGGGATTACTGAGCTTCCGACCTGTTGCCGGAACGAACATATCTGCGGAGTCATGTTCTTCAAATGCAGATTTGGCGACACGTTCGATTGACGCGTCGTTCCCTGCGACATATGCTCGAAACGTGTCGACGAAATCGAGTTTTTGCATCATGAGTGGAGCGGCTTCCCGGTGGCTGCCGGATCAGCCGCACAACCAACTGCCTGCGCTCCCGCCGAAGTGCGATCTCGAAAGCCGTGCCGTGCTGAAGGCGTGCATCGAAGCCCGCGCCGCCCTGGCGGAACTGAAGCAGGCCGCCGAGCTGATTCCCAATCAGACGATGCTCATCAATACGATCCCGCTGCTGGAGGCCAAGGACAGCTCCGAGATCGAGAACATCGTCACTACGGCGGACCGGCTGTTCCAGCACGCGCACGGCTACGCCGGCGTCGGCATGGCGGATTCCGCCACGAAAGAAGCACTGCGCTATCGCACCGCATTGCATCGCGGCTACCTGTCGCTCAAGGAGCGGCCACTATGCACCTCCACCGCTGTGGAGGCATGTCGGACCCTCAAGGGGGCGGACATCGACATCCGCCGAACGCCCGGAACGCAACTGATCAACGACCGCACGGGCGAGGTGATCTACACCCCGCCGGAAGGTGAGTCACACCTGCGTGACCTGCTGGCGAATTGGGAACGTTTCCTGCACGAGCAGACCGATCTGGATCCGCTGGTCCGCATGGCTGTCGGTCACTACCAATTCGAGGCAATCCATCCCTTCACCGATGGCAACGGGCGAACCGGTCGTGTCATTAATATCCTTTTTCTGATCCAGGAGGGACTGTTGGGCCTGCCGATCCTCTACCTGAGCCGGTATGTCATTGCCCAAAAGGCCGACTACTACGGACTGTTGCTGGGCGTAACTCGGGACGAGGCCTGGGAGCCATGGCTGCTGTTCATGTTACGAGCTGTGGCCGAGACCTCCCGGTGGACCACTGCCAAGATCGGCGCCATCCGCAAGCTTGCCGACCATACGGCCGAGCATGTTCGCTCGCGGCTGCCCAAGATCTACACTCGGGAGTTGGTGGACGTGATCTTCGAG
>JBDLQR010000444.1:0-13904 GCA_039800485.1 Pseudomonadota bacterium | reverse complement strand
CCCCATTCGCGAAATGACACCCACCGGGGTGGTGACCGAGGATGGTGAGGAGCACCCGCTCGACATGCTCATCTTTGCAACAGGCTTCGATGCGGTGGATGGCAACTACCTGCGCATGGATCTGCGTGGGCGCGGCCAGTTGTCCATTGCGGGTCACTGGAAGCAGGGACCGACGAGTTATCTGGGTGTCACCACGACAGGCTTCCCCAACATGTTCATGATCCTCGGCCCGAATGGGCCGTTTACCAACCTGCCGCCCAGCATCGAGACGCAGGTCGAGTGGATCTCGGATCTGATCCGCGACATCAGCAGCCAGGGACTGGAAATCGCCGAGGCCACAGCAGAGGCCGAGCGGGTCTGGTGCGAAACCTGCAAAACTATCGCAAACGCCACCTTGTTCCCCAAGGCTGAGTCCTGGATTTTCGGTGCCAACATTCCGGGCAAGCCGAACACCGTCCAGTTCTACCTGGGCGGGCTCGGCGAATACCGCAAGGTGCTCGCCGCTGAATCTGCAGACGGTTATCGGGGTTTCAGTCTCGGCACCTCCCAGGCCGAAAAAGTCGACTGAGTCAGTGAGGGCTCCAGGCCGGGGATCAGAACGGCTTCTGATTCCTGGTCTTCAGCTGCTCGATGACGCCATCGATACCGATGCGCCCGATGTCCTGGTTGAACCCTGCCCGATAACTCACCACCAGACTCACGCCATCCAGCGTCACGTCGTACGCTTTCCAGCCGCTCGATTCAAGGTGCATCTCGTAATCGATGAGGAAGGGTGGACCGTCTCCGGATCTCGAGACCTCGGTCCTGATCCGTGAAACCTTGTCAGAGAGACGTCGCTCGGGCTTGAGGTTGACCGATGCATTGCGATGGTCGTTCACGGTCTTGGCATAGGTGCGCAAGAGCATCGTGCGGAACTCACGCACGAAGCTGCCTTTCTGGGCGTCGGTCATCGTCTTCCAGTGTCGCCCCAGGGCTCGCTGGGACATGGCGATGAAGTTCAGATGCGGCAGCACCAGTTCCTCTGCGGTTGCCAGCAGATTTGCCGGGTTGGCCGCATTGATTGCCTCATCCTGTTTGAGGCGTGCAAAGAATGCGTCCGACGTCGCACGTACCAGCGCCTCGGCACCGGCTTCCGGGGTTGACTGTGCCGCGATGCCCGGAGTCAGCAGCAATAAGCCAAGCATGGCCGCGCACAGGCGCGCGTGGCAAAAGGGAAAAAGAAAACGCATGGGACCTCAGGAGTTTTCGTCTTTGACGGTCTTTGAGTAGAGGAATTCCTGCAGCATCCGCTCCATGATGACTGCCGATTGGGTAATTTCCAGTTCGCTGCCTTCGGCCAGCACTTCCTCATCCCCGCCGGGGTCGAGGTTCACATACTGCTCTCCCAGCAAGCCCGCGGTATAGATGCTGGCGGCGGTATCTACCGGAATCTCGCGAAAACGAGGGTCAATCTGCATCTCCACCACGGCGCGGTAGCTGTCGCTGTCATAGTCTATGCGGGTGACGCGTCCTATCAGCACGCCGCCCATTTTCACGGCAGAGCGCTCCTGCAGACCCCCGATGTTGTCGAAGCGCGCCAGTACCCGATAGCCGTCGGAGTTGCCGAATGACGTCAGATTGGCGACCTTGAGCGCCAGCATCAGCAGGGCGGCAAGACCGAGGCTTACAAAAAAGCCGACGCCGATCTCCATGGTGCGCGTGATTTTCATGGGGCCTCCCTTGGAAACATGATGATTGTTCGCCCGGATCTCAATCGAACATCAGACCGGTCAGGACAAAATCCAGTGCCAGCACCGCCAGCGATGAGTTGACCACTGTGCGCGTGGTGGCCTGGCTCACGCCCTCTGAGGTCGGGACGGCATCGAAACCCTCGAACAGCGCAATCCAGGTGACGACCGCGCCAAACACGATGCTCTTGACCACCACGCCATTCCCGATATCGGTGCCGAGTGCCATGTGCAGTTGCATCTGTGACCAGAAGGCACCCTCGTCCACGCCGAGCAGGCCTACCCCACAGAAATAGCCTCCCAGTACTCCAATCGCGGTAAAAATCATGGCGAGCAAGGGCATGGAAATGAGTCCTGCGACATAACGGGGAACGATCAGCCGCCGGAGCGGATCCACGCCCATCATTTCCAGCGCCGGAATCTGTTCGGTGGCTTTCATCAGGCCGATTTCCGCGGTGAGCGCCGAGCCGGCACGCCCCGCAAAGAGCAGGGCCGTGAGGACCGGACCGAGCTCCCGGCAGAGTGACTTTGCCACCACCACTCCCAGGGATTCCTCGGTACCAAACGTGACCAGGGTGTTGTAGCCCTGCAATCCGAGCACCATGCCGACGAAGGCGCCGGACACCCCGATGATCACCAAAGATTGCACACCCACCGCCCAGACCTGGGCCAGGGTGAGCGAAGGGCGGGCGAAAAGAAATCCGAGGCGCGCACACACCTGCAGCAGAAAAAGCGTACCGCGGCCCAGTCGTTCGAAGATTGCCAGGCTGCGCCGTCCAACTGCCGCGAAGAAATCAGTCATGACGATACCCCGTCGACCAGGTCGGTCAGATAGTCCACGCCGGGGAAATGAAAGGGCATCGGTCCGTCCGGGAGTCCTTTCATGAACTGGGCGACCGCCGGGGTACTGGAGCTCTTCATGGCCGCTGGCGGGCCCGACTCCACCACCTTGCCGTCCGCGATGAGATACATCTGGTCCGCGATGCTGGCGGTTTCGATGACATCGTGGGACACGATCACGCTGGTGAGATTGAGCGCCTCGTTGAGCTTCTTTATCAGCCGCACAAGAATACCCATCGAAATCGGGTCCTGCCCGGCGAAGGGCTCGTCGTACAGCACCATGAGCGGATCGAGTGCGATGGCGCGCGCCAGCGCCACACGCCGTGCCATGCCACCCGAGAGCTCCCGGGGATACAGATGGCGTGCATTACGCAACCCGACCACTTCGAGCTTCATCAGCACGATGGTCCGAATCATGGACTCGGGAAGCCGGGTGTGCTCGCGCAGCGGAAAGGCGACATTCTCGAAGACGTCGAGATCAGTGAGCAAGGCTCCGCTCTGGAACAACATGCCGATGCGCCGTCGCATGGCGAACAGGTCTGCGGTATTCAAGGCCTGCACATCATGCCCGAAGACGTTCACCTTGCCCTTCGCTGGGGCCAGTTGTCCGCCGATCAGGCGCAGCAGCGTGGTCTTGCCGCCCCCGCTGGGGCCGAGGATTGCCGTGATCCGGCCGCGCGGAATCTCGATATTCACGCCATCGAAAATCACGCGTGCCCCTCGCGCGAAGGAGACATCCTCGAGCGTCACGAGTGGATCGTGGGCTGACAGGTTGTGTGGCTGCGCTGGCATGATGGATGGGGCTTGGGGCACGGACAAGCATACCGCATTTCACCTGTGTCCCGGCCGGGGTTGATTGATATCCATGAGCATGCGCACGATAGCCGAGCGCAGCCCCTGCGCTCATCTGGAGAACTGCATGGAAGCCCTACCCCCGGAAAGCCTCCGCCATCGTTGCGATCCGGCGGGATTTGCCTTTGCCAGCACGGCCGAACTGCCGGATCCCGCGGCCCATCCCGGGCAGGCGCGCGCCCTGGAAGCCCTGCAGATGGGCATGCGCATGCGCGGCAACGGCTACAACGTTTTCGCCTGTGGCCCTACAGGGACCGGTCGCCGGCGCCTCATCCAGGCGGAACTGCGGCAGGAAGCCACCACGCGTCCCATCCCGGGAGACTGGTGTTATGTCCACAACTTTGCGTTGCACTCGCAGCCCGTCGCCCTGCGGCTCCCGGCGGGTCGGGGGCAACGACTGCGCGAGGACATGCGGGCCCTTGTGCAGGATGTACAGACGGCCCTTCCTGCAGCCTTCGGACGCGAGGAAAACCGCAATCGTCAGGAAGAAATCGAGGAGGAATTCCAGGAACGCCAGCACCAGGTGCTGAGCGAGTTCACCGCACGGGCTCTTGAAAGCGGCATCCTGGTTCTTGAAACCCAGTCCGGCTTTACCTTCGCGCCGAAGGACGAGCATGGGGAGGCGATGCAGCCGGCGCTTTTCCAGCAACTGCCGGAGGCAGAGCAGGAAAGCATCAAGGCCAGGATTATTGCCCTGCAGGAAGAACTCCAGCGCACGCTGCGTCAGTTTCCAATCTGGTTCACGGAGATGCGGGAGCGCCTGCGCGCGCTGAATCGCGAGATTGCCGACTTCGTGGTGCGTCATCTGGTGGATGAGATCCTCGGCCGCTACGAGGACCTTGCCGACGTGCAGGCTTACCTCGGTCAGGTTGCCACCGATATCGTGGATAACGCACCGGTGTTCATGCCGCTGCCACCGCAAGGAATGCCACCCGGGCTGCTGCCGGAGGGTTTTGACAAGGCGGAGTTCCTTCATCGTTACGCGGTCAACCTGCTGGTGGATAATCAGGCCTGTACGGGGGCGCCAGTGGAAATGCTGGACCTCCCCAGTCTGGGGAACCTGCTGGGACGCATCGAGCATCGTGCGCAGATGGGCACGTTCATGACCGATTTCACGCTCATCAAGCCGGGTGCGCTGCACCGGGCCAACGGCGGCTTCCTGATCGTGGATGCACGACAGATCCTGATGCAGCCTTTCGCCTGGGAAGCCTTCAAACGCGCACTGCAAGGGCGTGAGATAAAGCTGGACGCTTCCGAACTCCAGTTCAGCCTCCTCACCACCGTCTCCATCGAGCCGATGCCGATTCCGCTCGACCTGAAAGTCGTGCTGGTGGGAGAACGCTGGCTGCTCTACGCGCTGGAGCGCGGAGATCCGGAGTTCCGCGATCTGTTCAAGATCATCGCTGATTTTGATGATGTCGTCCCGCGCACGCGGGACAGCGAGCGGGAGTACGCCAGCACCTTTGCGCATCTGGCGCGCACCGCCGGAACGCGCGCACTGAGCCCCGCTGCAGTGGCGGCGATGATCGAGCACTGTTCCCGGCTTGCAGAGGATGCACAGCGGCTGACGACACATGTCCACAGCATGGAAGAACTCATTCGCGAAGCGGACTACTGGGCCATCAGCGCCAATCACGACAGGATCGAGCGCGAGGACATCCAGCAAGCTGTACAAAAACAGCAGCAACGGGTTGATCGCATCCGTGAGCAGATGCATGAGAGCATCTCGCGCGGCATTCGGCTCATTGCAACCGATGGGGCGGTCGTCGGGCAGATCAATGGTCTTTCTGTCATTGCAACCGACAGCATCGCCTTTGGCATGCCCACGCGGATTACGGCGATTACCCGCTTCGGCGACGGACGGGTGATCGACATCGAACGTGAGACCGAGCTCGGCGGGCCGACTCACACCAAAGGGGTGCTCATCCTCAGCAATTTTCTGGCGAGGCGTTACGCCTCCGACATCCCCTTGTCGTTGGCGGCAAGCCTCACCTTCGAGCAGTCGTACGGCATGGTGGACGGCGACAGTGCCTCACTCGCGGAGCTGTGTGCCCTGTTGTCCTCGCTGGCGGAGGTGCCCATCCTGCAACGCTATGCGGTCACCGGATCCATCAACCAGCAGGGTGAGGTTCAAGCCATAGGTGGCGTGAACGAGAAGATCGAGGGCTTCTTCGAAATCTGCCGCACGCGCGGTTTTGTTTCCGGTCAGGGAGTAATCATCCCGGCAACGAACAAGGAACATCTCATGCTGCGTGAGGATGTGGTGGAGGCCGCGGCCAGTGGCCAATTCAACATCCACGCTGTGAGCACGGTCGATGAGGCAATTGCACTCCTCACGGGTCGGGAGCCGGGTGCCCGCGGGCAGGATGGACGGTTTCCCGTGGGATCTCTCAATCGCGCTGTCGCCTACAAGCTCGCACAGTATTCGCGGATCAGACAGGGGAAGAGCCTGCAGGCTGCGGGGAAGATCGGTGACTGAGCCTGCCTTGTCACGGCCTGCCGACAAGTGCCGGGTAGTCCTGGCCCTCGAGGAGGCTGGCGCACCGGATTTTCTCTTCGAACTGGCGGCGCTGCTGGCTCGCGCACAGAGCAGCGGGCTGCTCGCCCAGGTGCGGGAAAATGTCGACCTGGGCATCGCTGCCGCGTTGCCATTCGTGCAGCAGATAGACCGCCGCTCCGCCGCAAGCCGTGCGTGGACACCTGCCCATGTCTCGCAGGCCCGGGCACGGACCGAACGCCAATGGCAGCAGCGATTGGCCGCCCTCGGGCGCGCCAACCTCCTGCAGGCCGAGCTCGAATGGGTGCACGGCTCGCGCCGCGACTTCCTGATCGGCGGGTTGTCGTCGCACGATGTAATGGTGTTTGGCAGCCGACGTGATGACGGGCAAGCCGGTGAGCTCAGGATCGCCGCGGTGTGTCGCGCTCATCAAGTGAATCAAACGGTCATCGCGGCAGCGCAATCGATGAGTGAGGCCATGGGGGCCGGCGTACAGGTCCTGCAGGCAGGGCGTAGCGACAGCTTCGAAGGACTGCCACCTGCTGCGCGCGCGATGCGGGTGGAGGAAAGTCTTGAGGCGGTCATGGCTGCAGCGGCCGCGGTCAGAGCGCGGATACTGGTGCTGCCGCGCACACTGTGCGGGCCGGATGCCTCGGGTGCCGTGGAGGCTTTTCTGGCGAGACCCGGACGCTGCATCGTGGTCATGCCATGAGATGCGTGACAGAGCCGCGGCTCAAGATCCATTGATGCCGGTCAATAGGAAAGGATTCCGCCCTCAGTAGAGTGCCTCCATTGCTCCGGCCCAAAGGCGCGTGCGCCAGAAAGGTGATTCCATGTACAAACATGTCCTGGTCCCTACGGATGGGTCCAAGCTTTCTCTCAAGGCTGTGAAGACGGGCGCAAGGCTGGCGGGGGCGCTGGGCGCCAAGCTGACACTGGTCCATGTGGTCGCACCCTACATGCCTCCTCTCTATGGCGATCCCATCGGCTATGCGCCGATGGTTCTGGATCCCAAGGAATACAAGGTCAATATCGAGCGCAATGCCAAGCGGGTGCTGGCTGACGGTGCCCGTGCAGTCGCGGCTTTGGGCATGACCTGTTCCGAGGTCGTCGCGACCGACGAACATCCCTGGGAGGCCTTGCTCAGGACAGCGCGTGGCAAGAAGTGTGATGTCATCGTGATGGCCTCCCACGGACGTCGCGGTCTGGCAGGCGTGCTGCTCGGCAGCGAAACCACCAAACTGCTGACGCACTCCACCATTCCTGTGCTTGTCTGCCGCTGAGGTATCGCTCATGCCCACTTCCCGTCTTTCCGCTGATGATGTCTCAGCACTCTCCCGGGCCTTGGACGCCCGTATCGATGTGATGAAGTCCGATCTCCGGCAGGGTTTGCATCGCACAGAGGATCCTGCGGCGGTGCGCCTTGCTAACCATCTGGAGGAAACGGATGACGCGGCAGTGGCGGATTTACTGCTTGCCACGGAGATTGCCGAGATCCAGCGTGACGCGGCAGAGCTGAAGCAACTGCAGATCGCGCGCAAGCGCCTGCAGGACGGCACTTACGGTGACTGTATCGACTGCGGGACCCCGATTCCGCTCGCGCGCTTGCAGGCGCAGCCAGCAGCGCCACGTTGTGTGTCGTGCCAGGAGGCGGTGGAAAAGTTGGCTGTGGGTAGGGGCGCTACGCCTCCCCACAGTCTCTGAGAGACCTCTGAGCGGGCCCGGGACGGCCGCCGGATTTGTGACGCACAAGGACCGTGTCGTGAACCCCCACGGACTTCTGGTCTTCGATTTCGAGCACGGCCCACCTGCCTACAGCGCAGCGGAAGTCTGCGCCTTGTGCGAGCTCGATCCTGACCAGATGCGGCGTTTTGTCGAGTGCGGTCTTCTGAATCCGGAGGGCACGGGACCGGAAAGTTGGATATTCCCGCCGCGCGCCATCATGGTCGTGCGACGGGCGATGCAGCTTCAGCGCGAGCTGGCGCTCGACATGCCGGGCCTGTTGCTGGCCATGGAGCTGCTGGAGGAGGTCAGCGCGCTGCGCCGGCAGGTCGAACGCCTGCGCGTTCAGTTGGCGTGCTTCACGCCGGAGATTTGAGCACCGCGGCCGGCGCTCTCACGGCATGCGTTGCGGGCGTCCCGGGGGCAACAGGCCGTCCCTGCGGGCCACCAGATAGGCGTAGATCGCTTCCTGGTCTTTTTGCACAGCGGTGTTTTTCGCAAAACTCGGCATGGCCCCCATCTGGCCGACGTAGCCCTTCTGCAACACCTCGAGAAAACGCGCGTGGTCAACCCTGGTTGCCAACCGCTCCATCAGGTTGGGCGCAAAGGTACTGCCCATTGCACTGCCGCCATGACATTGGAAGCAATGGGTATGAAAGGAACGCCAGCCGAGGTAGAGCTCCTTCGATACCTTGCAGGCCTCGGCCGCTGCAGCACCCGGCGGGCAGTCCACCGAAGCCGACGCCGACGTTGCGGGGGCGGCAACTTTCCCTGCAGGTCCGGTTGTCGCATCACTGGTTGGCGCGGTCGTCGAGGCTGTCGACGCCCCACCGCCCGGGAGGCTTGGTTTGCTTACCTCGACCGGCGGCGGCGTCCCGGCAGGTTTTACTGCAGCCGGCTCCGCGGCCACCTGCGAAGCGGCGTCCGCCGGTGCGTCCGCCTCTCTGGAACATCCGGGCAATACGGGCAATACGGCCAATGCGAGCAGCAACGGCGCAGCTGAGGCCTTCCAGCGGGTGAGATGCCCTCCTGACAGGTCTTCCTTCATGGTTCTTCCTCGAGTGTCGTTGACGCACCCCAGTAGAACACGAGGTTTCGCGCTGGCGCGTTGATGCTGATCAGTCCAGCAACACCACCAGCTTGCCCTGGGCCCGTCGCGCCGACAGCTCGGCGATGGCCTTGCCCGCTTCGGCCAGCGCAAAGCGTGCTGATACATGCGGCTTGATCTTCCCGGTCGTGTAGAACTGCAACAACTCCGCGTTGTTGCGTGCGTTCTCTTCGGGCGACTTCTCGGTGTAGGCACCCCAGAAGACACCGACAATCTGGCAGCCTTTGAGGAGGGCCAGGTTCAGGGGGATCTTCGGAATGCCGGCCGGAAAGCCAACCACGAGGAAACGCCCTTCCCAGGCGATGGCGCGCAAGGCTGCCTCTGCGTAATCGCCGCCCACGGCGTCATAGATCACGTCTGCGCCGCGTTTGCCGCAGACCTGCTTGAACTGTTCGGCGAGTGCCTTGGCACTTTCCTTGTCGAAGGGGCCCCGTGGATACACGATGCCATCTGCAGCACCATGAGCCTTCGCCAACGCGAGTTTTTCCTCGCTGGACACCGCAGCAATCACGCGCGCGCCTGCCGCAGCGCCCAGTTCCACTGCCGCGAGCCCGACGCCGCCCGCTGCGCCCAACACCAGCAGTGTGTCACCGGCTTTCAGGCCTGCCCGCTGTTTCAAGGCATGCCATGAGGTCCCGTAGGTAAAAATGAACGCAGCAGCCTCGTCGAAGGGCATGCTTGTGGGCATGGCCAGGCATTTGCTGGCGCTCGCCACCACCTGCTCTGCCATGCCGCCGTGTCCGACCAGCGCGATTACCCGATCCCCGACCTTGAAACCGCCCACGCCCTCGCCGACGGCCTGCACCTCGCCCGCGACCTCTCCACCCGGGGCGAACGGGCGTTCCGGCCTGAACTGGTACTTGTCTTCCAGCATCAGCGCATCAGGATAATTCACGCCGCAGGCGCGCACGCGGATCAGAACCTCTCCCGCGCCCGGTTGCGGCGCTGGCAAATCCCGCAGAACCAGTGTCTCCGGTCCGCCTGTACGTTCACTCACGATGGCCTTCATGCGCGCTCCCCCAGATTGTGCTGTGCGCCGCATTATGCGCGAGCCCAGCGCCAAATGAATGAGGCACATTGTCGGTACGGAGACTGCTTGTGTAATCTCGAGCCCACGGCAATGCGCCGCGACAGCCAAAACATCAAGAGGGGGGCACATGATTTTTCCGGAATACTCGCGCTACGACGGAATGGGCCTGGCAGAGCTCGTGCGGCGACGGGAGGTCTCGCCTGTCGATCTGGTCGATAGCGCCATCGACGCCATCGAACGCCTCAACCCGGAGGTCAACTGCGTGGTGCAGCAGCTGCGCGATTCAGCGTTGAAGGAAATCAAGGCCGGACTGCCCATGGGGCCTTTCCGCGGCGTGCCCTTCCTGGTCAAGGAGTTCGGCATGCACTTCAAGGGCATGGTGACTTCGGCCGGTTCCCGCCTGGCTGCGGGTGTGCGCTTTGATGCCGACACCGAGCTCATGCGCCGGTGCAGGGCAGCCGGTCTCGTGACGGTGGGAACCACCACCACGCCCGAGATGGCGTTCAATGCGAACAGCGAGGCGCTGGTCTACGGACCTACCCGCAATCCGTGGAACCTTGGGTATTCCGCCGGCGGCTCCTCGGGCGGTGCAGGCGCTGCCGTGGCCTCAGGCATGGTGCCGATTGCCCACGCGAATGACGGAGGTGGGTCGATTCGTATCCCGGGCGCCGTCAATGGACTGGTCGGGATGAAGCCTACACGCGGACGCACACCGACGGGACCGGATGCCGGCATCTTCCTGTGGGGATTGGCGATTGAGTTTGCGGCAACCCGCAGCGTGCGTGATTCCGCGGCGCTGCTGGATGCGTTGGCCGGGCCGGACGATGGTTATTTCTACGTAGCGGAACCCCCCAGGAGCAGTTTCCTTGCTGCGGCCATGCGCCCACCGGGGCGGTTGCGCATCGGTGTCGTCGAGCGACTGCCCGGTGGCCGTGCCACTGCCAAGGAACAGAAGGATCGGCTCGCCGATACGGTGAAGTTGCTGGAGAGCCTGGGCCATGTCTGCGAACCAGTGCGCATCCAGTACGACGCCGAGACTTTCAATGAATCCAGCATGCGGATCTGGGCCACCACGCTCGGCTACTTCATGGAGGTCTTCGCCCAGATGACCGGACGCAAGATCGGACCGAAGACGGTGGAAGCGGTGACCCTGGAGGTCTACAAGTATGCGAAAACCGTGACTGGCATCGAGATGGAGCAGGCCATGGCGTGGCAGAACGCCGTGTGCCGAGCCATCGGGGCCGCGATGCGGAACCATGACGTGCTGCTCACTCCGGGTCTTGCCCGCGATGTCGCCAAACTCGGCGAGCTGGACCAGAACGCCACCGGCGTCGGCATGCGGGAATGGTGGCAGCAAATCATCCAGGACTACTCGGCCTTCACCGCGCCGTTCAACACCACCGGCCAGCCCGCGGTGATGCTGCCCCTGTGGCAGGCGAAGAGCGGCCTCCCGCTTGCCATGCAGTTTGTGGGACGCAACGGAGATGAAGAAACGCTCTACAGTCTGGCGGGTCAGCTTGAACAGGCCCAGCCCTGGGCGGCGAGGCGTCCTCCCCATTACGCCTGACTGCGCGAGGCGAGGGGCTGACAGCCCGGCGACGGATCAGGCAGGTTCTGCCTGATCCGTCTCATGCCCCCGGAATTTGGCGACGGATCCGGCATAATCGCGGGCCTCCGTCCAACACGACCCATGGCATGAACGCATCCGACCTTTTCGTGAAAGCCCTCGAGAATGAGGGCGTCGAGTACATCTTCGGGATTCCCGGCGAGGAGAACCTGGCCTTCCTGGAGGCGATCGCAAATTCAGCAAAGATTCGTCTTGTCCTGACTCGCCACGAGCAGGCCGCGGGATTCATGGCCGCCACATACGGCCGTCTCACCGGCAAGGCTGGTGTATGCCTGTCCACGCTCGGGCCCGGAGCCACCAATTTCGTGACGGCTGCCGCCTATGCCCAGCTGGGCGGGATGCCGATGATGATGATCACCGGCCAGAAGCCCATCAAGTCATCCAAGCAGGGGCGCTTCCAGATCATCGATGTGGTCGACATGATGCGGCCCATCACCAAATACACGCACCAGATAGCCTCAGCGGACAATATCCCGTCGCGCGTGCGCGAGGCCTTCCGGCTTGCCGAGGAAGAAAAACCGGGTGCCACGCATCTGGAGTTTCCCGAGGACATCGCGGAGGAGGAGTCCGGGCAGATCCCCATCCCGCGCAGTCAGGTGCGGCGGCCCACACCTGAGGAAAAATCAATCCAGCTGGCCATCCGACGCCTCGAAGCGGCGCGGAGCCCCATTCTCATCATCGGTGCCGGTGCCAATCGCAAGACCACCTCCCGCAATCTGCTCGATTTCATCGAGCGCACCCGCATTCCCTTCGTTACCACCCAGCTCGGCAAGGGCGTCGTGGACGAGCGCCATCCACTGTTCGTGGGTAATGCCGCGCTCTCCTCAGGAGATTTCGTGCATCGGGCCATCGAGGCCGCGGATGTGATCGTGAATGTGGGCCACGATGTGATCGAAAAGCCGCCCTTCTTCATGCAGCACGGGGGCGCGGAAGTCATTCATGTGAATTTCCGCTCGGCAGAGGTTGACCCGGTCTATTTCCCGCAGATAGAGGTCGTCGGCGACATCGCCAATGCACTGATGCGCCTCACGCGTGGCATCAAGCCGCAACGCCACTGGGAGCATACCCGGATGCTCACCATCCGGGCCGCTGCCGAGCAGCACATTGCGGCCAGTGAGCGCGATGATCGCTTCCCGATCTATCCGCAACGCCTGGTGGCGGAGGTGCGCAAAGCCGTGCCATCCGACGGCATCGTGGCGCTCGACAATGGTATCTACAAGCTCTGGTTCGCGCGTAACTACAAGGCACATACACCGAATTCCGTCCTGCTGGACAATGCGCTGGCGACCATGGGTGCGGGCATGCCCTCAGCCATGACGGCGCGACTGGTGTATCCCGAGCGCAAGGTGCTGGCAATCTGCGGAGACGGCGGCTTCATGATGAACAGCCAGGAGATGGAAACGGCGGTGCGTCTGGGACTCAACCTGACCGTTCTCATCATGCGCGACGACGCCTACGGCATGATCCGATGGAAGCAGGCAAACATGGGCCTCAAGGACTTCGGGCTGACCTACGGTAACCCGGATTTCACCGCATACGCCCAAAGCTACGGGGCGCACGGGCATCGTGTCGGCAGTGCCGCGGAGCTCGGCCCGCTGCTGGCCCATTGCCTGGACACTCCCGGCGTTCATCTCATCGATTGCCCGGTGGATTACAGCGAGAACGACGCCATTCTCAACCGGGAGCTGCGCCAGCTCAGCGCCGCAATCTGAGCAATCACTGCCAATGCGCGCCACCCCTGCCGGGGCGTGCCATGCTCAGGGCGCGCTGATGCGGGTTTCAAAATGGCTCGGCACCGGTGTGCTCAGCATGTCCAGTACCGGGCAGTGGCGATTGACCGCTGCCACCAGCATGTCGATCTGCGCTTGGCTTGCCGAGGTCGTCAGGTTGACCGTCACTCTCAGTGCACCAAAGCCCGGGCGCACCGTCTCCTCGATGGCAAAGAAACCGCGAAAGTCTATATCGCCCTCCACACTCACGGCCACGCCTGCAAGTGGGATACCGAGGGCGGTCGCAAACGCGCGATAGGTGATTTCCTGGCAGCTGCCGAGTGCTGCAAGCACGAGCTCCACCGGTGAGGCACCAAGATCCGTGCCGCCTATGCCTTTGGGTTCATCGATATCGATCTGGTGGCTGCGGACTCGGGCTTGCGAGTGGAATCCGGCCTGCAGCGCGGAGTCGGAACGCAAGGTCACGCGAGCCTTGTGGGGTTCGGTACGGAAGGCAGAGGCAGTGCGCGTCAGCGCATCGGAGAGTTCGTGCTGGGACATCGTTGGACTCCGGGATGAGGGTGACAGGGCTGTGGCAGTATACGGGACAGCCAGACAGCCGGAGCCTCTCATGTCCCGTCGCCAGTTGAAGCTGGGTGCTTTCATGCGTCCTGCGAGCATACACACCGCCGCCTGGCGATATCCGGGCGGGTTGCCGGATGCGAATTTCAGTTTTGAACACCACCAGCGTTTCGCCCGGACCCTGGAACGCGGGCTTTTCGATGCACTCTT
>JBDLQR010000443.1:0-10593 GCA_039800485.1 Pseudomonadota bacterium | reverse complement strand
GCTCCTGCGCTGACATGAACTTCTCTTCAGGTGCCGCCCGGCTGGCGTCCTCACTGGCGCGAGTTTCGCGACCACCGGCGTTGAGAGATTTTTTGAGACGAGAATCCATGATGTTCATCCTCTATTGTTTCGTGCCTGCTCGGCGTAGCGTTTGATCATTCGGTTGCGAGTTGAGGGGTCATCCCACAAACCTGCTTCCTTCATTGCCCGTACCTGTTCTGGTTCGAGGACAAAGGTGTTTCCGCTTCCGCGGGCGGCCGATGATTCTCTACTTGAGCCGGTAACGAAACTTCGAGGCTTCCTTCGTGGTTGTTCGTCCTGATCGTGAGTATAGCGATTCGGTAAACGAGCCTGCAAGCGTTTGTCAAACTCGTCCCAATATTCCTCAGTGGCCGGATCCCAGCCCTCCGACGCCAACCGGTTGTCGATCAGCTTGGCAATCTGGCTATCCTCGTCCCCACCGTTGGGGTCGTACCAGGAATTGCGCTCCATCCACTGGTTGGCCAGCTTGACCAGCCTGGGGTTGGCCGGGCCTGCCTCGTTGTTCGTGGCCTGCACCGCACGCTGCTTGATGCCCTGCATGGCCTCGACCTTGCGCCGGGCCTCGTACCAGCCTTCCTGGGCCTGCATGAAGGCGTTGCCGTCGGAGTTGTCCGTGGCCTCGCGCATCTTGCGCTTGAAGAACTCAAGCCGAGCCTCTTCGTCGGCAATCGCCGAGTCAAGCCGGGCCAGATCGGCGGTGTGCGTCTTGCGCTCAACCGCGGCCAGCCGCTCCATGAGTTCTTGGTTTTGCCGCTGAAGCAAGGTCAGGCGCTGATCCTTCTCTTCGTTGGTGCGCTTGATGTATTCCTTCTTCGCACGGCGGCGGGCACGGCGAGCCTCTCGGATCGCATCTGTGTCGCCCGGCTGATCTTCGTCGCCACCCTCTTCCTGGGCGGGAGCTTCTCCGCCCTCGGCCATCTCTACCGTGGCCATGCCTTCCGGCAGTTCCACGACGACTGAGCCGTCTTTCTCTTCGGTGACCTCGAAAACTTCTTCTTTGGTTTTTGGTTCTGTGTTCATAGGAATGCCTTCATGAGAAGCGGATCGCCAGTGACCTTCGCGATGATTTCGTGATCGTTCAGGATCATGAACAACGCGGGGTCTTCATCCTTTTCGCCGGGGACTTGAACCTCCCAGCGGTCGCCGCCCCACTTGGGGACGCGGATAAAATCACCTGCCGAGCACCATGCGCCCTCAGGCCACGCGACCATCGTGTCGCGGTGCTTGAACGCCAATGGGCCGACCTCGATGACCTTGGCCACCATGTTGTTCCACTTCTCGGTTTCCTTGGTCTCTTCGACCAAGATAATCCCGGCACTCGTTGCCTTTTTTTTGGTGCGGCGCAACTGAACCAAAATGCGTCCGCCAAGAGGTTTGGCACCGGGGTCTACGCTCGGAAATGCCCAAGCTAATTCAGCGGTGTTAACCGCTACCGGCTCATTCATCTTCATCGTGTTCCTTCATCATGTTATCGAGTATGTCGAGGGCTTCTTGTAGTCCCTCGTGTCTTCCAACCAGCCGTTGATAGGCGTCCCAATTCGGCGCATTTCCCTGCGCCAAGGACGAGGCAATTTGAGCCTGCGACGCCTTGATCCCGCCGATCAGATCCGAAATAGTTGCCATTTGGTTTTATTTGGGTTTCGCTTGCGAGAGGCCTCCTTTCTGCTGGGCAGGCTGCTGACCCTTGGGTTGGAGCGAAGAGCCGTCGAGCTTCTCACCCATGGCGATGCGCTTGTGCATCGGGATCATCATGCTGTCTTGCGGTTTATTGGTAGCCACTTGAACCTCCGAGTTTGGATTGATAGTCGATGACGATGCGCTCCTTGTCGTTCACAAGTTGCGCCGCATCTCTCGTCAGACGAGCCGTCTCGATGCGTTCTTTCAACTCCATGTCTCCAGTGGCGAGCGCCAGCTTGAGTTGGAGTTCTTCCATGGCACGCTGCTGCTCGAACGCGAGCTTCTCCATCTCGCGCTGGATCTCGGCCGCAACCTGCTTGTCCTTGAGTTGCATCTCCGCCTGATCGCGGGCCTGACGGCGTTGCGTCTCGGCCATGCTGGTCTGTAGCAGCACCTGCGCGTCGGGCGTCATGTCGGGCTTCGGTTTGAACTTCTGCTGATCCTGAACCATCTTCTGGATCACAGGCAGGATGCCTTGCAGCGTTTCCTGCGTGTCCATCTCGGTATGCTGGCTCGCCAGGGCAAAGAGTTTGTCCACGGCCTTCGGATCGTCCAGCAGGTCGTAGTCGCCCAGCTTCTTGCCCATGGACTTCTGCACATAGCCGTTCATGCGCGACAGGTACCAGAGCACGATGTGCTGCTTGATATGCTCGATGGCCTTCGGCAAGAACCCTGGGGCGATGAACGGGTTTGAACCCAGCACCGGGTTCTTCGCAAAGTCCAAGTGAGCCTGGATGTGGCCCAGGTGGTCCTGCTCGGGATACGCGAACGCAGCCTGACCGATGGACATCGCCACATTCTCGTTGGCCGAGTCCATCTTCGCCGGGGGCGGCACATCTGTCATCAGTTCGTTGATACCCGGCACCTTGATCTGCTTCAGGAACCGTTGAATCACCGCCCGGCGGTTAAAGAGATCCGGGTTCTTCTCCATGATGGCCATGACCGCCTGGGTCTGGGCCATGCGCTGGGTTTCGCTGAAGATGTGCGGGTCGGATACCGGAATCACATCCGTCACCCGGGCGAAGTCCTCGCGCTTCACATCGAGGTCTTCCACGACCTCGGCACGCTTCATGTCATCGAGGTACCAGCGGTTGATCCGCGACAGGATCCGAAGCACCCGGGCCTGCGACTTGTGCAGGCGGGCGTGAATTGAGGAGAACACCGCCGCACCCTGCTCGATCAGGGCCTGCGTGGTGCCCACCGGCGCATTGGAAGTGATGTCGGCGATCTTCTCTTCGCTCGTCGTCACCACGCCCTTGGCGGCATCCGTCAACCAGCCCAGCAACTGGAACAAAACCGGGCTGGGCGGGTTAAATGGCATCGGCATAGCCAGCTTGCGGACATCGTCCACGCCAGGGGCCGCCTCAATCTCGGCCACCTGGGTGACTTCGACCTGCTGGGACTGGCCCGATACCTTCGCTCCCTTGAGCTTCAGGAGCGTCGCAGCGTTGTTGATGTGGGCAGAGTCCAGCAAGGCCCGCAAAGCGCCTGTAAGGGCCGCGGAGAGGCCTCCAATGAGGTGCGGCAGGCCTACGGCATAGGCTCCACGCCAGGGGATGAACTTGAACTCGACGATCCAGTCGAGTTTCGTCATCGTTTCGTCGCCCTCTTCCCAGTTTCGGTACAGACCAACTACCTCGGTGTTGATCTCGTCGATCATCAGGATGTACGGGGCCGACTCACCCTTGGTGTAGGGGTCGTTTTCCAGTTCCAGCCAAGTGTAGATGTGGAAAACCCGGCGCAAACCGTCTTCGTTTTCGTTCGGCGACTTGCCTTCGATCTTGTCCGTGGCCTTTTGCGGGCCAGTCGGCTCGGGATCCATCGTCACCCGGACGAGATTGGTGTCCCGATACAGCCCGGAGGTGATTCTCGAGCGAAATTCCCACTCGGAGATGTCATCGACCTCCGTTATCCGGGGCGAAGTGTAGAAATTCGCCGCTGCGAAGGGCAAAAGTACATTGTCGATGGGCAAAAACTGGGCGCAAGGCCGTCTTTTCTTCTCGTCGTACCAGATTTTCAGGTACTGAGAGCCTCCAAGCGGCAACTGAGTGAGCATTTGCTCCTGTTCGTCGCAGAATTCCTCGATCTGCTCCGACAATTGCCAGTTCATGTAGTCGCGTTTGCGCTCCGCGATGGCCGTTTTCACCTCATCGACATCGCCGAGGATCTTCGTGCGGGTCGGACCGTCGGGCGGGAACAGTTCCTTGATGGCTCGAGCAGCAAAATCGACGCACGCCTCGGCCATTACGGGGTGAACGACCTTCGATGCGCCGTTGAAGTTCGCGCCGCCTGGGGCATCGTTGCCCAGACCGGTGCGCTTGATGCCCTCTTCGTACTGCTTGTCTCGCTGCTTGCGGGCTTCCTTGTCCTTCTCGGCCAATTCGATGTACCGCAAGGCCATCGTGCTTTGTTCGGCCATGTCTAGGACATCGGTCTCCGCGAGGTTCTCGTAGAAGTCCTTGCTTTCCATCGGGCCGGTAGTATCCAGGCGGACGCGGACAGACCCATCGGGCAGTTCCTCGAGGTCTTCGTCGGTCAGTTCGAATTCGACCTCCATGGCCTCTTCAGGCGGCTGCTCGGGCGAAGCATCGTCAGGGATCCCCTGAACGAAGCGCCCGTACTCGGGGTCAATCGGCATCTGTGTGGCCATGTTCCAGTTCCTTTATGCGTTGATCCCGGGCGGTGTCTGCTGCTCCATGAGCATCATGATCACCTCTTCCGGGCTAACTCCCATACCTCTGGCCATGTCCAAGATCTGCATGGCAAGCGCCTCGTTCGGCTGCGTCGGTTCGGCGGCGGCCAGACCACCCTCGTTGTATCCCTTGGTGATCGCGCCACCCTCTTTGCGGAGGTAATCCTTGCCGCGCAACACCTCTTCCATTACCTGCAACGGGCTGCGGCCGGTCTGCTCCGCGGTGCGGCGGATCATGCGCTCGAGGTTGTCGATGTACAACTCGGGCTTGGTCTTGAGCGCCGTGACATCAGCAGACCCGTACCAACCAAGCGCCTGCGCCTCCGCCGGGGAAACCCCCTTCCGCTTGGCGGCACGCTGCCACAAGTCCTCGAAGCCTGCGTACTCAGACCCCGACGGCGCGGCCTCCCAGAACCCTGGGCGCTCCTTCGCCTCCTTCAGGGACATCTTGCCTTCGGCGACATCCTTGCGCGGGAAGTACTCGCCGATTACCTTGCCTTCGTCATCCTTCTCGACCAGCTTGGACGCCAGCCAACGCGGATCCCCGCGCTCGATGATCGGGCCTCGCACCGCGTTCACATCCACGGTCACCGGCCGCAGGTTGCCCTGGTAGTTCCGATAGAAGGTGCCGAGCTTTCGGTCCGGCGGCAGCGCCCCCTCGATGTCGCCAGCGGCGATCTGCTTGCCGCGGCTGAAGATGTCGCCCTGGGCGAGCGACCCGTATCCAGGCGGCAACTCAATTGGCGTGCCTTCAGGCATAGGCTCCTTGCCCCGGCGAATCTTGTTCGTGAGCAGGAAAGCATCTTCCGGCAAGCCGCCCGTCTGGCTCAGGTGCCACAGGTACGACCCCATGCGGTTCTGCTGATCCACCGGGTTCCGCTGGGACGCGGACGCCATCTGCGCGAGGAAGGCGTCGAACTCCTTCTGGCTCATGCCCAGATCCATGGCCACCTGCCGCAGAGGCTCGGTGCCATACCATTCGGTCATGCCCAGCTTCCTGCCCTTCTCGATCAGGGTATCGACCTTCTTCCGGGCGGTCGGGCTGTCCAGAAGGTCTTGCATCCGCGGCGTGTACTTCGGGCTCTTGCCCTCCGCCCGGGCTTTGTCCACGCTGGGCATCCGAGGCAGATCCACCTGCGGCACGCCGGGCGTGTACATCCCTTGGCCGCGAGGCATCAGCGGCAGCCCCGTCCCTTGCGGCGTGGTCATCGGCGGGGTCTTCGACTCCAGCATCTCACCCATCTTGGAAACCGATTGGCTTTCGATTGGATTGGGAAACGGTTCCAGATCGGGCAGCTTTTCTGCCTTTGGCGTCTCCATGCCCAGCAGGCGCTTCAGACGGGTCTTGGCGGCCTCTGCGGCCTTTGCTGGTACGGTAGGCATCAGCGGCTCCTCTTGATCGCGGCAAGGCCGCCCTTCTTGAATGGTTGGACCGGTGTCGGCCGGTACATGATGGCCGTGCCCTGGCTCGGGTTCATCAGGCCTTCGTAGCCGTACTCCTTGGCCATGCGCTCCACATCAGTGAAGGCCTGGGAAGGGTCGGTCAGCCCCTGGTTGTACTTCGCCGTGTACGGCCTCCGGTTGGCCTCGGCCGCCAGCGTGCGAAGGAGCAGCGGATCCTTCTCGATGTCGTACAGCCCCTCGCTTCGGGTTCCGTATCGGAAGCGCCCCAGGCCGGGTTCCGGCTGCACCCTCGAGGGATCCCCGGCGTAGAAGTACGAGCGCTCCATCACGGGGTTCATCGTCTCCTTCAGGCGCTGCATCTCCCGCCCGGCAATCCCCGACCCGTACCGGCTTGGGTCAGTGGCCACCAGATCGGGGACATGACTGAAGTGGGTCAGCATCTCGGAAGCAGCAGTCCCAGGCTCTGGCCGGATCAGCGGCTGGATGTACCCAGGCATCCCGCCGGTGTACTCCAGGCCAAGGAACTCAGGCGGCAACAGCACGCTCTTCTGCGGGGCGAACTGGAATTCCTTCCACGCCCTTTTGATCATGCCGTCGATATCGGCCGCCTCTTTGTCCCGCCCTCGCCGCTCCGCTTCGTACCGGTTCGCGTTCAACCGGTTGATCCGCTGCATCAACTGGGCGTTGATCGGGCTATAGTTCACGAACGAGTTCTGGCCCCGCGTCTCGCTTGCCATGGCCATCCGGGCCAGGGGCGAGAACATTTGAGAATGCGCCCCATAAGCGATCTCCTCACCCTTCGGCCCGAACGGGTTGCCGTGAACCGCGTGTCCGTAGAAGTCGTGCACAGCCCGGAACATCTCGTTGGTGTTCAGGCCCGTCTCGGGGTCGACCGCGTTTAGGAAGTCGTGAGGGTCACCGCCCTGGTAGACATACAGGTGCCGGTTGCCGTAGATGTCCCGCAGCATCTCGCCGCTGGACTGATAGTTGCCTTCCCCCGCCCGGTGATACGACATATTGACCGGCAGGTTGCGGAACTGATCGGTCGTCTCCTTGGCCAACTGACGATAGGCGGCCTCGAGCAACTGGTCGTAGTTCTGTGCGCCGGTCGCCTCGACCAGTTCGGGGTAGCGCTTGCCATACGCCTCGAAGACTGTCTTCTTGTAGGCGTCATCCTCATCAGCCGCCAACTCGAAGGTGCGTCCGATTGCCGACTGCTTCGCGAGGCTCGAGGGCGGCATCTGCGGCTCGGTGTACGCCTGACCAGATGACCGCTGGCTATAGTCATCCGCCGCCCGATGGACGAAGTTCGTCGGATCCTTCAGCGTCGCCCGGATTGATTCATCCGATACTGGTTGCGAAACATCGTCTCCAGGTAATCCTCCGGCACCTGCGGGATCCCGTACTTCTTCTCGTACTCCTCGATCTTTTGATCCAGTTCCTTGAGCAATTCGGGGTTTAACCCGGTAGAACGGGCCTTCTTGGGCTGTTTCATAGCGACTCTCCTTGACTCTCGGAACCTCAGGGACTTCCATTGGCTTCATCCCGCGGCGAAACATCCTCGCGGCACCGGTCACCGCAGGCGCAGCCGCCTTGATGCCCTTGCCCACCGCCGGGATCGCACCACCCAGGACGCCAGCAATCGCCACATCCTCAGGGTTGAAGGTGCCGCCCGTCCCCGCCTGGGACGCCTCGATCACCGCCTGATTGGTGGCAGCTACGCCAGCAGCCCGCGGGATCGTGCTCGCCAACCCAGCAGGAACGAACGAAGCTATACCCGATATGATACGCGGAATATCACCTACGCTTACACCCGGGGGTATCGCATACTCCTTTTGATCGAGTGCCGACCGCAGGATGTAGTTGCCCTTCTCGTCCTGGCGCACCTGAACACCAGGAAAGTTCGCCTGGAGGATCTGGACGGTTTCATCGGGTGACGACTGCAAGGTGCCCAGCGCCGCCTTGAAGCTCGGCAGCGTCAGCCGGTTGAGTTCCGGCATCCCCGTGTACTCGGGCAGGGACCGCGTCTCCGGCGTGGCACGGCGAGACCCAGTGATGGCCTCACCGATCTCTTCGAAGAATCCTGGTTGCCGGTCAGCCATGCCCTTCCCCCTGGCGAATCAACCCCGGCATCATAATGGCCACGCCCTGTCAAGTCTATTGGGCTTGATGATGACTCCCCGCTCGCTGCGGGTCTGCGCCCAGCGCTCGGTGTCTTTCAAATCCTCGAGAACCTCGGTGAGAACCGCAGACATTCCATGCGCTGACAAGTAGTTCTCAATGACATTCCAGGTTTCTGACCGGCGGCGGAACCCCTTGCGACTGATCGTGAAGCCCCGGGCTGACCCCGTGCGGCTTGCGAAGTCGTACCACACCCAGTGAGCCGAGAATCGACTCCAGGCAAAACACAGGTTCAAGCCAATTTTGAAGTAGTCGCCTTCTTTTCGAATGCTGATCATGGTTTCCTCATACAGCGTATGGATTGACCCGGCGCTGCCTGCCGGTGTCGGCGTAGTCTTCTTCGTCCCAATCCTCTTCCGGCGGGGGATCGACCTCCAGCCAACCAGCATCGCGCAGCCAGCGCAGGGCCTGCGAGCCGGTATCGACATAGTCGTCGTTCGTCGTCTCAGGGAAGGCGCAGATCTGGCTCACGAACCCTTCCGCCCAGTCGCGAACGAAGCCCTTCCGCTGGCTTGACTCAGGGATCCAGACCCGACCGCGGGCGATGATATGCGAGACGATGTTCAGACGCTGGATCTTGTCCGCCCGGCCAGGGTTGTAGGCCATGACAGGCAGGTGCGCCCGCTGAAGGTCTTGGATCAGGCTGATCCCGGCGCTCTTGTCCTCGATCAGGATCAGATCCACCCGCTTCTTCTCCTTGCCGTCGCCGAAGACCACGCCGTACTCCTCGACCACCTTCGGCCGCAGATCCGGGTACTGGAGCCTATCCTGCCATGCGTCGATGAGCATGACCGACATCGGTCCATCCAGGGGCTTGAAGACGCCCCAAACCGTGCAGGCCGTGGGATCGTTCTGGGTCTTCTCGCTCGTGGCGCAGTCGTAAGACTGGATGATGTACTCGAACTTGGGGAACTCCTTGCCGTCAGGCCACAGGCGGAACCACTCCCGCTTGACGATGCCGCCCTCTTCGGGGTCGATGATCTCGGCGTAGATCTCCTGGCGGCCCAGCCTCGTGCCCTCGTAGGACAGGATCTGGCGCTTGAAGTTGTCCGACAGGTTCGCGATGTTGTCGTAGGTCGAGGCCGTGGTCACCACGGCATCGTCACCCTCCCGGGCGATCAATTCGAGGATCAAATCCTTGGGCTTCGGCGTCGTTGTACATATTAGGCGGGTCTTGAATCCGTCGCCCAGCGTCAGCCGCAGACCGAACTGCATCATGTCCCAGGCGTCTTGCAGGTACTCCCAGGCGGCAAGCTCATCACACCACCCGCCGTGGAACTGAGGGCCGCGGAAGCGCTCCGGCTCCGAGGCCGGGATGCCCTTGATCAGGCTGCCGTTGACCAGCCGCAGTTCGTGTAGCGCCTTGTTGTAATCTTCGATCAGCGCCGCGGGGATCACGGACACCAGCCCGGAGTCACCCTCGAAGCAGGTGCCGCGGACATCCGCGCTTGTGGGAGCGGCCACCAACCACCGGGTCTTCGGATGCTCCCAGGCCCACCACGCCAGTTGCTCGGCGGCCGTCCTGGTCTTCCCGGCTCCCCGACCTGCTAGCATCAGCCAGATCGACCACCAATCGCCAGGGGGGAGGATCTGATGCGCCAGGGCCTTGTGCAGCCATGTCAGCCGCCACGCCTTGGCCAACCGCTCGTAGGGAGGCAGCGCCCGGAAGGCTGCCTGCACCTCAGGGTGCGCCAGATCAGCGAGATCCATCCTGGCGCTTCAACTCGATGTTCTGAAGCAGGGCGGCCATCATCTGCTCAGCCTGGGACTCCACCTCGACCTTCAGGGGGCTTTCAGAATCCCCGGCCAATTGAACCCGGTCGCCGTAACGCTTGGGGTTCCACTTGGCCAGCAACTTCAGGCCGATCTCGGCCTTGGCCTTCTGCCATTGGACATACCCAGAATCAACCCGGCCACCGCCCTCAGACAGGATCCGCTCAGGCTCCGCGATCATGTCCAGCCAGATCTGCTCGGCGATAGCGTCCTGGCCAATTTCACGAGCGCGTGCGATGGCTATGGAAAGGCCGACGCCGCCACCAGAAGCGACAGCCTGATCGTCTCGCACCATCCAGTCATAGACTGTCTGCCATGCCGGGAACCCTTCTTTCCTGCATATCTCTCTGAGGGGAACTCCATCAGCCAAGAGGTTGCACATCTCTTGTGCGATCTCTGGGGTGTATTTGGAGGGCCTGCCGGTCTTCTTGGGCTCTAACCCTATGGGCTTGGGCGTTTGTGCCTTGGCGGGCGTTTTTGTGGCTTTACGCGGGGTTTCTGGCTTGGCCATATTCCTCTCCGGTCTTTTGTGATGCGCCAAGTTTAACCGAATGGGTTACCCAAGGGTGGTAGCCGTTGACTACCTTGCCCCTCCCATCTCCGAAGAGACCAGAGCACCCTGAGGCTGCGATTCATCGATACCGGGTTGTCCCACCCATGTCCCAGGTATCTTGTGCGGTCGCTCGCAGACACGCCGCTCGGCTGGCAGACGGGTGAAGTCTCGCCGGTGTTTCGTCCCTCGCCGCCCATTCAAGCGCTCACTCTCGTGAGGGTCACGGCTGGCGTGGAAACAAAAAACCCTTGCTACTGCCCCCCGGTAGGAA